>JAJRVO010000137.1 GCA_024277275.1 Chloroflexota bacterium | reverse complement strand
ATTGCGGGTATTTAAGAGCAGAATTTCCAGAATGATAGAATTTTGATTCGTTAATTCTGCCAATTCTGCTCTTAAGCCGGCAAAAACCAGCCCAACTGAGTGATTATCGGCGGCGCAGTTTCTAAAACGGGAATTGCTGATCGACGGTTAACTTCTCGTCAAAAGTAACGGTGGTAATTGTGTGTAAACTGCCCAAATTCATTGAAAGAGATGGATTTGACGGCAGACGCAACTCATCATCCTTATTGCCCCAATACTTGATAAAAGCAATGTTGGGATGGGCCAGGGCCGTTGCCCGGCCAGATTTTGGATTTTGGATTTTGGATTTGTCATTTGTTGTTACCCGGATAAATCTGTAGTAGCCGGTTTTGGGACAGAATTGAGGGGATTTGGGGCGATTTAGCCGGTAGCTTGCGCGGGATTTTTCTGTGCTACTTGCCCTGTTTTTTCCGTCCGGGTTGTTTGCTGGCTTGTAATAGCGCCGCCTTCAACGTTGTTGGCGTAGCTGCGGGCAAAGGTTTGTCATTGACCCATAACTTGCCTTTCCGCACGCCAACCATAATGTAGTTGTAATCGCCGGGATCTTCGGGATCGGGTTTTTTGGCGTTGGAGATTGGCCCTTGCCAGGCCAGGGTAATGGTTCGGTCGTAGTCATCTGTTGCGTCAAAGACATCCAGAACGCCTTTGCCTCCCAGCAGCGCTTTTTGTACCTGACGTAACAATTCATACGCCTTGCTTTGACGCAAGAGTTCGCTGGCCTGGTTTTTCCGGGCTTCTTGCTGTCGCTTCTTTTTGGCTTCGGCGTCGATTTTAACCTGATGTTTGGCTTTATCTTCTTGGTGTAGTTGGTTTAGTTGCTGCAGCCAGTCATCGCTCATATCTGTTCTCCTGTGAGCAGGATTGTATCATAGCTCAAAACTAAGAGCGAGTCTTAATATCACCGAAGATGCGCGTCCAAAAAATCTAGCGTAGTCCGGTAAATTTTCAGCGTATCGGCATCGTTTGTCTCGGATAAGAGATAGTGGCTTGCCCCGTCAAAAAAGTGGAGTTCGTAAATTGCATCGGCCCGTTCCAGATTGGCTGCCAGTAGCTCGCTTTGCTGGTAGGGCACAACTTTATCGCTGCGACTATGCAGGATAGCCAGAGGGGGGAAATCGCTGCGGACGTGATAAGCGCCGGAATAGAGCCAGTAGCGAAGAGGCTCACGGTCGGGCAGACCCAGGGCAATCAACGCCCGATCAAGACCAAAGGGCGGAATGTAAGCTTCATTTTCCAGCCGTCGCCGCATATCAAAGAGATCGGTGGACGGTCCCAGCAACAACGCCGCGTTGATATCTTGCCTTCTTTGCAGTAAACGCTGCACGTGCAGGCTACTGTAGCTGCCGCCCAAAATAGCAATGTTGCCACTATCGCCGCTTGGAAAATTTCCATTTTGGGCAAAGGTCAACAATCGCTCTAGCTCATCAATTTCGGTTTCAAGGTCAAAGTTGTAGTTTGTTGGACCGGCGGCTACCACCACATAGCCGGCGGATGCCAGCGGTAAACTGGCACATTCCCAGGTATCGGCAGGGCCGGGATAAATTGCCAGCAGGATGGGCAGTTGGCTGGCGGTTGTCGCTGTCATCGGGGTGTAGTAAAAGGAGGGTTGGTTAGGGCGGTTGCCGCTCTTAAAGTGAATCTGGCGACGGATGGCGCTACTTTCAAAGGGGTGAGTGCAGGTCAGCGTGACCGGCTCGGTCAGCCACAAATCGCTGCCGGGCTTGACTGTGCGGCTCGGCTTATTCGGCAGGGTGATATCGACAATGGCTGTTGTCTCAGATTTAATTCTTACTTGCTTGAACAGTCCCCCAATTTGAACATTGTCATAACCGGGCGCGCCGGCTACTGGTCGATACGCGCCGGGTGGGATGTTGCCAATGGTGTAAACGCCGTTGGCATCGCTGCGAGCGATGTAAGTAATTCCGTCCCGACGCGCAACCAGTACCCAGGCTCCTTTGATTGGGTTGTCTTGCATATCGCGCACTGTGCCCTGTAATGTGCCGGGATTGCCGAGTACAGGTTGGGTAAGGGTTCCCCGCCGCCACGTTAAGACGCGATATTGAAGGGAATTGCGAATTGGCCAAACGGCAGAGTTGTTGGTGGTGGTCAGCCAGATTAGCGTCAGAGCCAGGATTAAGATTATTCCGGCGGCAGGCCAAAGTTTTTGAGATGTTATCCTCATTGGAATCCATCTATTGGTGAAGGCGACTTGGGCTTGACGATGACAATCCTGGACAGCAATCCTAACCGGGAAGCAGAGTTTTGACCAAATCCGCTCAATTTATGGCTCTTGATGCAGTCCACGCGACTTCGGGGAGGCGAACAATATGTCAGGGAGGAGGTAAATAGGAAAAAAGTACTATTGGTATTTGCCAAAATGCCAATATCTAGTAGAATAGTAATCTCTTAACATATCTAAAATTGTTAAGAAAATATTATGATAACAAAGGTAGGGAGATACTGCTGAACCGCCAAGTCTAGCCAGTATCTCCCGATTCAACACGGCTTCCAGAATAACTTCAAGGCGTTTTATTCCTTGAATATTTTCTGATTGCTATGCCTTTTCCTATTTTACAGTATGGAGTAATAGAACGCAAATTCTATGGTCTCATTCGTCTTCCGTCGTTCATCATTTGTCTTTTTTGCGGCCATGTTGAATTTCCAAATAAGCTCGTTCTAATACCCCAACACAGAGAGCGTGTTTCTTAAAGACCGCAGAGGTTTTTTGCGAGATATTTTCAAGCGAATTTGCCTTGATTATGACCCTGACTTACAGTTAAAATGGGCTTTAGAAACCTCTGCGGTCTGGCCCACACGATTTAAGAAACACGCT
>JAJRVO010000136.1 GCA_024277275.1 Chloroflexota bacterium | reverse complement strand
TGTTTCTTAAAGACCGCAGAGGTTTTTTGCGAGATATTTTCAAGCGAATTTGCCTCGATTATGACCCTGACTTACAGTTAAAATGGGCTTTAGAAACCTCTGCGGTCTGGCCCACACGATTTAAGAAACACGCTCTTAGCTGGTTTCTTTGAGCAAAAAGTAAAACATGCAAAGACATATTGGCCTTGGAGCAAAAAAATATTTAACCGAATTTTCGCCTAAACGTCTTTGGCGTGCCTTTCTTTTGGCCGGTATTACCCTTGCCTTTATGTATTTAGTTGTCAATATGGTCGCCGGTTCAATCTCTATCAATCTGGCCCCGCTTTACTTTCAAGATATTAAAGCCATCTTCTTCACAATTCTTGGTTGCTGGGCAACGCGCTTTTTATATCGTCGCGTTTATAAGCAGTGGCTTGATTACAACCTTTACGGGACCATAGAGGATTTAAGAATTGGCCTTCGTATTCTTTCGCATACGCTGCTCAACGCAAAATCCCGACACGATTTAGAGGCGTTTGTTAGCTGGGAAATGGCCTCTGATTTTGGATTAAGAAGCGCGGAATTGGCCTTAATAGATAGACCCGCAATGCCCTATGCTTTACAATTGCCGCTAACGGTTAGCAATCTCTTCCTGGGAACCCTTTTCTTGGGAGCAAAAATAGACGGCAATGATTTTTCAAAACAAGAATTAAAAGTTATGGCAGAGGTACAAAAACAGGTATCGCTGGCCTTGTGGAGCATTGAATTAGACAAGGCCATTCAAACTACAGAACAGTTGACACAATTAAAGGGTAAGTTTTTAGCCAATGTTACCCATGAACTGCGAACGCCGCTAAATGGAATTATCAACTACATTGGCTTTGTGTTTGGCGATTACAAAGAGGAACTTAACCAAGAACAAATGTATCACGTAAGCCAGGCTTTGCGCAGCGCCGAAAAGTTACTGGAGATAATTAACAATATTCTGGATATGAGTAAAATAGAAGTTGGGCAGATGACGCTAAACCTGCAACCAACTAACCTGGCAGATATTGTAGCCGAAACCCCCAGATTTGTTGGGGAAATGATAACAGATAAACCTGTTGAATTTATTACAGAGGTGTCGCCATCTCTCCCCAATTTATATGGCGACTGGCTCCGTCTGCGTCAAATTATCTTTAATATGCTCTCCAACGCTGCCAAATTCACTCAGTCCGGGAGTATTCGTCTAAGCGTCTATCCCGATAACGGAAATGTAATTATTAAGGTGGCGGATACCGGCACAGGCATTGACAAAAAAGTAATGCCAACAATTTTTGAACAATTTATTAGCGACGGTTTGCTGGATGCCAAGCAGCACGCCGGTCCCGGCTTGAGTATGCCAATCACCAAATCTTTGGTAGAATTACATGGTGGACAAGTTCATGTAGAAAGTCATCCCGGTCAGGGAACCACCTTCACTGTTACCTTGCCCGTTAAAGCCGACACACAAAATCAAGAGGATGCTTTATGACCGATAACCTTCAAGGATACTGCGCGCTTGTAGTAGAAGATGATGCCTCTGGGTTAGCCATTATCTCTGTAATGCTGCGTCGACTGGGATTAAGAACCAGCATGGAACGTTATGCCAACTCCGCCGCAGAACGGGCCAGAAGAATGTCAAAGCTTGATGTGGTGTTTTTAGATTTGGGGTTGCCAGACGGCGATGGCTACCAGGTATTAGAGGAGCTAAAAAGCGATCCCGACCTAAAGGATATTCCGGTAGTGGCCGTAACCGCCAGAGATGCCGGCACAGAAATGCCCAAAGCGCAAGCCGCCGGGTTTAACGGCTTTTTAGGCAAACCCCTCAACCGTAATCGTTTCCCCGATCAAGTGCGTCGTATTCTTGACGGCGAGGGAGTTTGGGAAGTTTACCGTTAATAGCTCTGTAGCAGATGGGTGGTTCCCCTGTAAAGTGTTGGTGACTGCAAGCAAGAAAAATCAACCGCCAAGAACACCAAGAACGCCAAGTTTTCTTTTTTCTTGGCGTTCTTGGCGTTCTTGGCGTCTTGGCGGTTCAAAATAACAATCAATCAGTTCCCAACACTCAAGCGAGAGATTAACGCCAAATGTAACGACGTTTAAATTGCTTGACGTGGAGGGATTGGCAAATCTGAGTTATGCCAGGAACTCGTCAATTCCCTCAGAGCGGGTTTGAGGTTTATTAAGACTGGGCGCTACCCACGTTACCCAAATAGCTCCGCCAATCAGCGCCAAAGCTACAACAGCCCACAACACGGCCCACACAATAGCCGGAATAAATGTTAACGTCGCCATAGAGTGGGCATCGCTGGGGGGGGCGCCGGAAACAGCAGTCGACATCCCGATTACTGCGAATATATCGGAAAAGGCTGTAAGTCCTACTTGAATGGCGACTACATGCAGCAAAAAAACAATCCATCCCGGCGACGCCTTAACCGCCACCCATAAAAACAAAGCGCCAAAAATTACGCCGCTCGCCGTAGTCAAAAGCCCGCCAAAAAATTGCCCGGTAAAGATGCTGGGTACGCCATACCGCAGCGATAGCAATACCATCGTCGCCCCAATAACGGCCATTGCTGCGCGGCTCCAACGGTGATTTCGTCCCAGCATAATCAATCCCGCCCCAAACAGGGCTGCCCCCAGATACCCCGCCGGAATCACTAAAATTCGCCAGCCGCCGGCGGTGTAAGCCAACCCTGATCCGTCAGCAAAAATAACAAACCGAATAAATGTACCTCCGCTGATAATAGCCGCCAACCCATGTCCCAACTCATGCACCAGGGTAATTAACAGCCTAAACGAGTAGTTAATTAAACCAAGCCACGGAATCACTGTCAGAAAAAAAGTGGCTAACCCGGCCAAGCCTATCAGGGTCAATGTTTGCTGCGTCGACAAGTCGCCCTTGGCTGAAGGGCTAAAAAGAGATTGATTTGAATTCATGCTGATACCTCAACCAACTTTCTGCGTTTAGAGATTGGAGATTTCACCTCGTTTCACGAGGCAAAAAGGTTTCCCCAGAATCCAGTACGTAAAATGTGAAGTTTCGTTTTAAAACGTTACCCTATTTACCGGATTTTGTCTCAACGATGTTTCCAGCGGTATTGAACAACCTGTTAACGCTTACCATTGGCTTATGCGCTGACATAGTTGTAAATAATGTGCTTGGCTTCCAATAGAACGCAGATGACGCTGATTATACGGATTTTCGCTGATTTTTCATGATTTTATTCAGCGTTAATCTGTGTTTTTCTGCGGTATCTGCGTTCTATCATTCCAGGTACATAATTTGATACGATGTCTACGCGCTAATTTGCAGTACACCAGCTCCGTTAATCCGGCTTTGCTTTAGACGCAGCAGAACCTCGTTAGCTTGCTCCAAAGGAAAAAGCTCCACTTCTGTTTTTACAGGAATTTCAGCGGCCACCTGTAATAACTCAATAGCGTCTTGCCGAACGCTGTTAGCCACACTACGCACGGTTCGCTCGTGCCACAGCAAATCATAGGCCATTTCAGGGATAGGACTCATATGGATGCCCCCCAGGGCCAGGGTTCCTCCCTTGTCCAATACCCGCAACGCCTGCGGAACCAGCCACCCCGCCGGGGCAAAGATAATACTGCTATCCATAACGGTGCCGGGATCATCCTCTGCCCCGCCGGTCCACACCGCGCCCAGCGATTTAGCCAGCGCCCGATGGCGTTTGCTGCGCGTAAATACAAAAACCTCGCAGCCCCGGTGACGGGCAATTTGAATTACAATATGAGCCGCCGCCCCAAAACCGTACAGGCCCAACCGCTGCCCCGGCTGAACCTGGCTCAATCGCAACGAGCGATAACCAATCACTCCGGCGCACAGAAGCGGGGCGGCTTCGGCGTCGTCAAAAGCAGCCGGGATGGGATAGGCAAATCGCTCATCGACCACAACATATTCGGCAAAACCACCATCGGCGTGGAGGCCGGTAAAGCGAATGTGCTCGCACAGATTCTCTTTATTATTCTGACAATAGCGACACGCGCCGCAGCTTTGGTAAAGCCACGGTACGCCCAAACGGTCGCCCGGCTGGTGCAGGGTGACATCCTTTCCCATCGCCTCAACAGTTCCAACAATTTGATGACCGGGGATAGTCGGCAGGCGAGGCAAGTGCAAATCACCTTCTACAATGTGTAAATCGGTATGGCATACGCCGCATGTATGAATCTTTAGTCGAACCTGATTAGGGCCGGGTTGCGGTGTTTCAACTTCAGTAGCAACCAGCGGCGCTGTGTTAGCAGATGACGTTTGGTGGAGTTGCATTGCTTTCATTGATTTTCCGTATCTGTTCACTTCTATATCGATTATGCCTGAATAGTTATTACGCTTCTAACACTTGCCGTACCTTGTGGGCTAACGCTACCGGCGAGAACGGTTTTTGCAAGAACGCTATGCCTGATTCCGGCATATCCTGGTTGATGATGGTATTATCTATGTAGCCCGATACAAACAGCACTTTAATCTTGGGCCGCAAAGTTGCCAGCCGTTCTGCCAGTTCTTTGCCTCCCATCTGGGGCATAACCAGGTCGGTTAACAGCAGGTGAATCTCATGCCCGTTTTGGCTGTAAGCTACGCGGAGAGCTTCGTCGCCATTAGCCGCCTCAAGCACCGTGTAGCCTTGCGCGCGGAGCGTGCGGGCGGTTAACTCTCGCACCGATGGCTCATCTTCAACCAATAGCACCCTTTCTGTTCCTCGGGGCAGGTCAATTGATTTGCCCTGTTTTGGTAAAAAGTTGACTATTTCTTCGGTACGCGGCAGGTAGACTTTAAACGTTGTTCCCTGGCCCGCCCGGCTAAAAACTCGGATGTGCCCGCCGCTCTGCTTGATGATACCAAAGCAGGTAGACAAGCCCAATCCTGTTCCTTTGCCTACCTCCTTGGTTGTAAAAAAGGGTTCAAAGACGTGGGCTTTTACCTCTTCGGTCATGCCCACGCCGGTATCGCTGACGGTCAACATGATGTAATTACCAGGGTTAACGCCGGTGTGCCGGCGGGTATAATCTTGATCAAGGGTAACATTGGCGGTTTCAATAGTCAACTTTCCACCGTTGGGCATAGCGTCGCGCGCGTTAACAACCATATTGAACAAAATCTGCTCCAGTTGTCCAGCATCTGCTTTAATCCAGCCCAGGTTTGGCGCGGGCAGTATCACCATTTCAATATCTGCGTCAATGAGGCGGCGAAGCATCTTGTCCACATTAAGAATCAGGTCATTCAGATTAAGAACAGAGGGGTTGACTACTTGCTTGCGGGCAAAGGTAAGTAGTTGACGCGTGAGGTTGGCAGCCCTCTCGGCAGCCTTTTGGATACCCTCAAAATCGCTGCGAACAGGAGCGTCGGGAGGCAATGACTGCATTGATAAGTTGGCATAGCCCATAATTGTGGTTAGCAAGTTGTTAAAGTCATGGGCAACGCCGCCGGCCAGCCGGCCAACCGCTTCCATCTTTTGGGCCTGGTGATACTGCTCTTCCAGCGCCAATTCGTGCGTCATATCGCGTTGAACGCTAACGTAGTTAACAATGACTCCGCTTTCATCATGAACCGGGGCAACGGTGGCGTCTTCAATAGAAAGCGAACCGTCTCTTTTTTTGTTGATAAAACGCCCGCGCCACATCTGGCCGGCGGTAATGGTGGCCCACAAGTCGGCATAAAAAGAGGCGTTATGTTTGCCGCTTTTGAGAATATTTGGACTCCGGCCAATTACTTTGCTTTGGCTATAGCCGGTGACACGCTCAAAGGCAGGGTTAACATAAAGAATGGAGCCTTCAGTATCGGTGATAATTACGCTCTCGGCGGCTTGCTCTATGGCTGTGGTAAGGAGTTGGTGAGTCCGGGCCATACGGGTTCTAGCCAGCGCCCCGGCTACCTGACTTGCCACATTCCAGGCCAGGTTCATTTCCTCGGTTGAGAAATGGCGCGGTTCAACGGTTTCTAAATTAAGACAACCCACCACCTTTTCCTCAACAATCAGGGGCAGGATGAGGATTGAGACAATACCGCGCAGATGAATTAGATCATGAATTGGCTCTAAGCGAGGATCATTTTTGGCATCGGTTACAATCAGGGGTGTTTTATAGTGGAGCAAATCTTGGCACAAGGGGCTATTGTCAAGAGAAATGGTTTTACCAACTATTGAAGGCCGGTCCTCGGCCATATATTCTGCCACTACCACCCGCGCTGTTTTTGCCTCGTTAAGCAAAAGAGCCATTGCCTGGGGTACATCAAAGGTTAGGGCCAACTCATGGCAGGCCGTATTTAAAATGGCCTCCGATTGCAGGTTAGCAACCGATGCGGTAATAATGCGATTGAGCAGCGTTAGTTCACGATTCCGGCGGCTGATTTCTTGCTTGTTTTTCAGTAGCGTTGCTTGCGCTCGCCTGCGACCAATACTGATACGCGCTAAAAACCAGGACGCAAGCGCCAGCAAAACTGCCAGAATTGTGTATAGCAAAAACAGTCTATCAAAAATCTCACGCAAGTTAGCGGCCAACACATCCGGCGGTATGTTAGACACAATCTTCCAATAGTAGTTTTTAATTTCGGTTTGGCCGGTATTTGGGCTAAACGCGTTGTTCTGGCTGGTATGCGCTTTCTGACCTTCCAGGATAGGGTACACGGTATTAAATGTAAACAAACCGTCTTGGTTATAAAATTGCCCCGACTCGGCGTTTGAGATTCGTTGCCAAGCCGCAGAAAAAACATTCTCAAAGGTTGTATAGCTCTTGCTTTTACCCATAACAAACTGTTTATCTTCAGGATGCGGGCCTTTAATCCAAAACCCGCTAGAATCAAAGACCATCATGCTATAGTCTGGGGTATTAACATGTGTTGTCTGCTCTCGAAATTTTGTCGCCGTCAAACCAAAAATTACCACTCCCCGTTTTTGGCCGCGACTGTCAAAAGCTGGAGCGCCAAAGCGAATTATCCATGGCGATAGTTGCTCGGCTTCATTACTGCCGGTATCTGGTCGAAATGATGATACAAACACTTCTCCCGGCCCAAGTCGAAAGGCGTTTTTAAAATAATCGCGCTCTGCCTGAGATTGAAGTTTGTTTTCTGGCACAATATAGGGTTCATCATCTTTAAAGTTGATCCTCACCACTTCCATACCCGTCTCATCCAAAAATGAGATTTGGTCGTAAGGTCTAACAAATTTAGAAAACACAAGCAGTTCTTCGGCAAGGTTTTGGCTGGATTTATCGCTTTCTAAGAGTTCATGCACCTCATACTCAGCTATAAACATCAAGTCGCCCACAACTGATCTGATATTACCGGCAACCATTTCTGCCTGGTGGTTTACATCGCCAATCTCATGGGCTTCAAGAATTTTCTCATTGGCTTTGATGTCGGTGTAATAGAATATTATTACAATACTGCTGACAAGCGCCACCAAAGGCAAAAAAATAGTCAGAAAGCGTTTTACAACAGTCCACAAATCCCATTTTAGCAGTGTTTCAGGCTTACTGCTCATTAGAACCCTCCTGAGAGGATGTTCTACAACCAATTTTTTCTGGGCGGATGTTTTGTTTCAGATGAAGCGGAAAATATCGGGGTTTATTATGTGCGGCCTAATTCTTCCGTCCCCAAGATTTATCAACCCAGAGAGTGATTGATCCGGACATAACTTTCTAAACTTTTTACGGCACTTCATAGAGCAGTACATTATCAGGTAAGTTTTGACAGATTGACTATTGTTCGTAGTAACGGCTTTAGCCGTCCAAAAACTGCTAAAGCAGTCACTACGAACCTCGCAAAACTTGTCTTACAGTGCAGTAGTAAATTTAGTTTAGTTTTCTTCGTCCCGATCAGTAGAGCAAATTCTTGTTAAATTAAGCCGCTTTTAAATTATTGTTGTCTCAAAAAATCCGGGTCTGATTTACAAAAAATCATTGGTTCAGAACATACTCTTACAAACTTTTTCTTAATACTTGGCAGTGTTATTCTGAGCGACCAATGGGAACGAAGAATTACTATAGATGTGGGGATTCTTCGCCGGTTCACCCCAGGTGAAACCCTTCGCATCTAGCGAAGCTCTTCACATGTAGCGAAGCCTCTCGCTCCTCAGACCTGTTTTGAGCTTGATATGGGGGAGTATATTTACATCAGATATAGGTTCTGGTTCTTTGGAGTATAAACGCAAATTCCGATGGGCGCAAAAATTGAGCGTTAATTTGTGAAAATTGACACAGTTGTCGTTGCAAATGGGCAGATTGGCGGGTGTTCCGGCGGTAGTCTACCATTATCTCTATTCCATCAAAACCGGCCTGGACGGCCAGTTCAAAGCAGCGGTCAATGCCATAGGTGTAGAGCGAGCCGGTAGAGAAGATAAATTGCATAGAGGGGTTTTCCTCGGTGAGTTATTGGGGCCAATTACGCAGCCAGGTAAACCAAAATGTGGCGCCCAAAATTAAGATAGAAGCCAATGTCCATGCTCTGGTCCAAAACATTGGCGAGCATCCCACAAGTTTCGCCATTTGATCGGGATCAATATTTTTCATATTGCGACGCACTTGCAAGGCCAACTCCTCTAAAGATTTCAAAGTGATAAAAATCCCTTGTATTGCCAGTAAATACAATAAGAAAACTGACCAAACTAGATGGGTAAGCCAGGCTACCCCAATAAATATCACCGCAGAAGTCACCCCGACAATTGCAGTTACAGGAAACCGGTCTTCATTATTTTCTTCAGGATCACGATGTCTGGCATAAAGAAAGACAAATAGCATCAAGAGTCCGCCTAAGACCCCCAGAGTGTAAGGGGCAATATACGGCAGGCCGCTCATCAAAATCAATCCTGCACTAAACAAAGTGACTCCCATATAACCTGCCGGAATGATCCAGAGAGGCTCGCCTCCTTCTCTTTTTGCATAACCTCCCTTACCGTATATAACCCAAAAACCTTTTACTATGCCATTGGTGAGTCTTGTGGCAAAAACATGGCCAAGTTCATGAATCATAGTAAAAAACAGATGAAAGGAACGATAAAAAGGCGGTATAAGATTGAGAATGATTGTAGCAACAGCCGCCGCTCCCAAAACAGTGACAGCATCGTTATTGAGGTGAGGGTAGAAATTGATATCTGTCATCTCTATATCTCCCCAATTAGACAAAATTTACATTATGTTAAGTATACTTGGATTCACTTATTTTGACAATGCCGGCAAGGGTAAGGATGTACCCCAATAAAAAAGGGTAAAGACAATGTGGTATCATCTTTACCCTTAAATTTGGAATACATCCAAGTTTAATACGCCGCGCCTCGGCCACCCAACCGTTCCACGTGTACCGGGTCGTAACAGTCGCCAAAGCGGGTTTTGGGCATACTTTCTTTCTTTTTCATCAGTTCGGCGTACTCATCATCGTCCACCATAGCCACAATCCGCGAGATGCTGGCTTCGCCATCGACAAAACGCCAGGGGAAACAGCCAACCTGCACCCGGCGATTAACCAGCAAGTCAATATCGCCGCCAACACACTCGGCGTGGATGATACCCTGGTGGAACATCCAGAAGTGCATCATCTGGTAGGTGTCTTTGGTAAAATGTTCGGCCAGGGGTTTGCCGTACTTCTCGCGGAAGTGCCGGTCGCAATCTTCGGCCTGGGCCGGCATCCAATCGCGGATTTTGGTGTTCATGGGGTGGTCGGCGCTGCCGCAGTCAACCCCAATCCACTTTAATTTCTTTTCCTCGCACCATTTGGCAAAACGAGGATCGGGACCGGGGTGCATCACCATATAGCGGACTTCGTTGCCATAGGGCTGGTCCCAGCCAAAGTGGTGGTAGCCGGTATGGATGATCAGGATATCGTTCTCCTTCACTTCGACTCGCTCTTCAATCATATCCGGGGTGTAGATGTCGTAGTCGCCGCAGCAATCGCTCAGGTCAACTATGGC
>JAJRVO010000014.1 GCA_024277275.1 Chloroflexota bacterium | reverse complement strand
GGCTGTTCAGTTCTCACCAATCGCCGATGATTTTACCGCCAAGGACGCCAAGATCGCCAAGATTTTTATAAATTCTTTGCGTCCTTGGCGCTCTTGGCGGTTTAAAAATTATGCCACGCCTTAGAACTGAACAGCCCTGGGATTCGGGGGGATTTCGTCTGTGCAGAGCACAGATTCGCGCCCCGTGCTTCCCCAAATTTTGGGACACGCCCCTGTCAAAGATATTATTTGACAAAGGCCACCTTCTGTGTTAATTTTCAGCCAAATCATATATCCAATTGTAGCGATGCCCAACCGACCCGGATGTCCTGGGCACGCATTTGCGTGGGGAAAGACCGGTGAACCTTTCTTCTGAAAGCCAGTCCGGCGCTGTCCCGCAACGGTAATGTTGATTTTGGATTTTAGATTTTGGATTGATTTGTTCTAACCTAATCCAAAATCGCAAATACAAAATCCAAAATCGATAAAGCCCGATTACCCATTGCTGCATTGTCTCGTAACCGCCTACGAGGAATAGGAGGGCGAGGCCTGAGTAGATACAATTGTACCCTCTTGAGCCTGCCACCCGGCAGGCTTTGTGTTTTTAGGGGGAAAATAAAAAACTAGGAGACAACAAAAAATGCTACAAAAAACTATCAACACCATTACCCCCCTAGATGAAGAGGCTATAGCCAAAGCCTAAGACCGACAAGCGCAGCTTACCAAGCCGGCCGGGTCGCTAGGCCGCCTGGAAGCCCTCTCCATTCAAGTAGCTGGTATTACCGGCCAGCTTAACCCGCCCCTAACAGAGCGAGCCATAATTGTGGCCGCCGGCGACCACGGCATTACCGCCGAAGGCGTCAGCGCCTTTCCATCGGAAGTTACCCCGCAGATGGTTTTTAATTTTCTTGGCGGCGGCGCGGCCATCAATGCGCTGGCCCGGCAAGCCGGCGCGCGGGTAACTGTGCTCGACGCCGGAGTAGCCGCTGAAATGCCCTCACATCCCAATTTAATCAACGCCAAAGTCGCCCTCGGCACAAACAACTTTGCCCAGGGTCCGGCTATGACCCGCGACCAAGCAGTGCAGGCCATTGAGGCTGGTATTGCCGCCGTAGCCCGCGAGGTTGAGCAAGGCTTACATATGGTCGGCACCGGCGATATGGGCATTGGCAACACCACGCCATCCAGCGCCATTTGCGTTGCGCTAACCGGGGCCGATGTGGCCGAAGTAACCGGCCGGGGAACCGGCATCGACAAAACTGCCTGGGAAAACAAAGTAAAGGTTATCAAAGACGCGCTGGAACTAAACCAGCCCAACCCGGCTGACGCGCTGGACGTTTTGACCAAAGTTGGCGGTTTTGAGATTGGGGCCATTGCCGGCGTCTGCTTGGGCGCAGCCGCTCACCGCATTCCGGTCTTGGTAGATGGCTTTATCTCTACTGCCGGGGCGTTAATAGCCGCCGGGCTGGCTCCGCTCAGTCGCCACTATATGATTGCCGCTCATCGCTCTGTAGAGCCGGGCCACCGGATTATGCAAAGCCACCTGAACCTGCACCCCATCTTTGACCTGGACCTGCGCCTGGGCGAAGGCACGGGCGGCGCGTTGGCTATGCCGGTAGTGGCCGCCGCCACAGCCGCCCTCAATGAAATGGCTACCTTTGCCGAAGCCGCCGTAAGTGGAAAGATTGAGGAGTAATCAGTAACCAGTTTATCGGTAATCAGTTAACAGTTAAAAAATTACTAATTACTGATTACTAATTACTGATTACTAATTACTGATTACTAATTACTGATTACTGATTACTGATTACTAATTACTGATTACTAATTACTAATTACTAATTACTAATTACTGATTACTGATTACTGGTTACTGATTACTGATTACTGGTTACTGATTACTGATTACTGATTACTGGTTACTGATTACTGGTTACTGATTATGACCGCAAAAACCCTGATGATTGTAGGCACCCACTCCAATGCCGGTAAGTCCATTTTGGTCACGGCTTTGTGCCGGATATTTGCCCAAGAGGGCTATCGGGTGGCCCCCTTTAAAGCTCAAAATATGGCCCTTAACGCGGGCGTAACCCCAGAGGGACACGAAATCGGTCGAGCTACCATTGCTCAAGCGGAAGCGGCGGGAACGCCGGCGCACGTCGATATGAATCCCGTTTTGCTCAAACCGGAGGGGCATGGACGTAGCCAGGTCGTCTTAAACGGCAAACACCACACACACATTGAGGCCGGAAATTGGTTCAGTTTAAAGCCATATCTGTGGCAGCAAGTCACCGCCGCCCTGGACCGCTTGCGCCAACGTTACGAGTTGGTGATTATGGAGGGTGCGGGCAGTCCCGCCGAAATCAACCTCAAAGCCGGCGATATCGTCAATATGCGGGTGGCGCAATACGCTCAGTCGCCAACGTTGTTGGTGGGCGATATTGACCGGGGCGGGGTTTTTGCTTCTCTGGTCGGCACAATGACGCTGCTGGAACCGGAAGAACGGGCGTTGGTTAAGGGCTTTATCATCAACAAGTTTCGAGGCGATGTTAGCCTGCTGGGAGATGGCTTGCAGATGCTTCAGAAACGGGCTTTTAACACGCCCACTCTGGGTATCATTCCGTACCTGCCTCATATCGGTGTGGCCGAAGAGGACTCGGTGGCTCTTGAGCAGCCAAAAAATGAAGTCGAAGAACAGAAACAACCTCCCGTAGATATTGCCGTTATTCGCCTGCCGCGCATTTCCAACTTTGATGATTTCGACCCGTTGACCGCAGAACCGGGCGTGCAAATACGCTTTGTAGAGCGGCCGGTTGATATGGGGCAACCTGTCGCCATTATTTTGCCTGGTTCCAAGATGACCCTGGACGACCTGGCCTGGTTGCGCCAGTCTGGCCTGGCCGAACAGATTGTATCGGTGGCTCAAACCGGCACAACGGTTGTGGGTATTTGTGGCGGTTATCAGATTTTGGGTCACACCTTGCTCGACCCCGACGGCGTGGAGGCCGAACCCGGCACGCAAGCCGCCGGTTTGGGGCTACTGCCCATCCACACTACCTTTGCCGGTGACAAACGCACTGTCCAGGTGCAGGCCACCTTGCAAGCCGGAGTTGGCCCGTTTGCTTCGTTACAAGGCAGCCCCATCCACGGCTACGAGATTCATATGGGCCGCAGCAGGCCGATAGACGATACGGCAACATCTCTGTGTTACATCGGTCTGGCCGGCAGCGGGCATAGCGATGGAGCAATTACCGCCGAGGGACGCATTTGGGGAACATACCTGCACGGCCTGTTCGACAATGATATTCTGCGCCACGCCTGGCTTCGGAGCCTGGGCTGGCAAGGCCACGGTCAAACCTTTGACCGTGAGCAAGCTTATAATCGTCTGGCCGGCCACGTCCGGGCACATCTGGATATGGCTGCATTGCGGCAGATTGTGGGGCAAAGAGATGCAGGGAACAGAGGAGCGAGGGGGCAGGGGTGAAATTCTTTCTCTTTCGTAAATAGGAGTCCAAACCTTGGTTTGGCATACCAGAGCAAGCGGCTTGTCAACGAGCTTTGGCCTCCATTTACCTGACTTGCAAAGAAACTGTCAATGAAACGCGCAATCATTATCCTGCTGGCCTTGATTATAGACCTTGCTCTGGGCGACCCGCCGAACCGTTTTCACCCGGTTGTGCTGATGGGGAATTGGCTCAAGCAAGGTCGCGTTTTGGCCCCGCCCCGCCGCCGTTTCTGGTTTGGTCTGGGCTGGATTGTGGCCGGCACCGCTCTTTTTGCCCTACCGTTTTGGAAGGTGGAGAGAAAGACTAAGGCTGAGTCTAAGGCTAAGGAAAGGACAAATTCACAGAGAGACAAGGGCAAGCGTCAATTGACCTTATTTTCTGTCATTCATCATTCATCCTTCATCCTTCATCCTTTTTTTCTTAAGCCCGTTTTTGCCTACCGCAACCTCCGCCGAAGTGTAGCCGATGTAGCCAACGCTTTGGCCGTTAACGACCTACCCCAGGCGCGCCAGCTAACGGCCTGGCATTTGGTCAGCCGGGATACCAGCCGGTTGACGACGGAAGAAGTGGCCGGAGCCGCCATCGAGTCGCTGGCGGAGAATGTTACGGACAGCGTGACCGCGCCGCTAATGGCTTATGCCCTGGGCGGGCTGCCCCCAGCCTGGGCTTACCGTTTTATCAATACCGCCGATGCTATGTGGGGCTATCGCACCAACGAGTTTGAACAGTTGGGTAAATTTCCGGCCCGGCTGGATGACGCCCTCAATTGGCTCCCAGCCCGCTTAACCGGCTGGCTGCTTGTTGTCGCGGCCCGGCTGGCCGGCGAGGATGCCGGTCAGTCGGCGCGTGTTATGCTGGAGCAACATAGCCAAACCAGCAGTCCTAACGCAGGCTGGACAATGGGCGCAGTAGCCGGCGCTCTGGGTATCACCCTGAGTAAGCACGGCGTTTATCAACTGGCAGGGGGACACAAACAGCCGGATGTAACTGTCATCAACCGCGCTCTCCGGCTGGCGGATATTTGTGTGGGGTTAAGCGTCCTTCTGATTTGGTCAAGTTTGTTAATTATTGAAAACGGGTGTAAAAAATAGGGTAAGAATTTTGACACCTGTTTTTTTCAGGCTATACTTAGTGTGTAATTTACACTATTATTTCTTGCCTGTGTCAAACTTACATCGACTGAAATCAGAAAGGGCAAAACTTATGAAATTAAAACTTGTATTCACGACCACATTTTTGTTTGTATTGATGGCTGCAACTATCAGCGCGGCCCCGCTTTGGCAAGAGGACGGGCAAGAATATACCGTCCAGGCGGGCGATTGGCTTAGTAAAATTGCCGACAAATATTACGGTGAACCGTTAGCCTATCCAATTATTGTGGAAGCCACTAATGCAAAAATCGCCGAAGATAGCAGTTTTATTGTTATTGCCAACCCCGATACGCTCGAAGTGGGCCAGAAATTGTGGATTCCCGGCACAGCGTCGCTGATTGTATCCGGTGATGACGCATTTCTTCAGCAAGCCTATCTAAACGCAGTACAGGATGCGGCCATTGTTGAGCCGGACGAAATATCAATAAACCTCATCCCCATTGTTGAGTCAAACAGCCAATTAGTCTGGCGGGGAGAAGCAGGAAACCGGCAGGTTTTGGTCTTAACCTGGACATCCTGGGATGGTTACGATGATAAGGTAAACCAGACAATGACCGCCACCCGCCAAACCTGGGTCACAACCGTCCCCGAATTGAAAGACTTTTGCACCGCTTACAACACTTCCCAAAACAATCTGGTCTTGAGACTTGAACAACTTTTGGGCTTGCCGCCAAACAACGGCAAAACCCGCTTTGTTGAAATTTGGGTCAGCCCGGCAGACCTTTTCCGGCCCAGTCCCGACCCGGAAATCACTGACCGGGAAGCAGAGTTAATCTTTCCGATATCTAAATATTTTACCGTGAGCGCAGATTATGCCACCTGGTTTAATGATGTATACTGCCAACGGCCATAAAGTAACATTTTTATGGGACACAGATGAACACAGATTTCACAGATTTTTGTTTAGTTTTTTACCATAATCTGTGTTTATCTGCGAAAATCTGTGTCCTATTCTCTGGCTTTCAGAATGTT
>JAJRVO010000135.1 GCA_024277275.1 Chloroflexota bacterium | reverse complement strand
TCAGAAGCGGCCTCGGTCAAACGGCTAAATATCATTGCCGAAGGTCATCCCGATATCTTTAATGGCCTTTCAGATTTCATCCACGTTGAGGCCCCGCAGCGACGGATTACCATCATCAAGGGCAATCACGATGTTCATCTATTTTGGCCGGGCGTAAAAAATCGCCTGCGGGAGATACTGGGAGCTTCGGGAACGCGAGCCTCGTTGCTGCGTTTTGCCAACGAGTTTGTCAGCCGTGAAAAAATTTATGTGGAACACGGACACCAGCGAGCCGGAAAGATAAACGTCTACCCCGACTCTTTCGACCCCCATTTGCCGGGCGACCGCAGCCAGCTTTACTATCCGCCTGGGTCGCATTTTGTGATTGATTTTTTTAATAGCGTTGAGCGCGACTGGTGGTTTGTTGACCATATCAAACCTATTACCACGTTATTATGGTATGCCCTTTCCCAAAATTTCGATTTTGCCGGCAAAGGATTAATCAATTTTATCGGTGAAAGCGCAACTTTGGCGGCAAGCGATTCTGCGTCAGGCGATGGCGTTGCCACTCTGCTTCAGGATTTAAAAAACGATGAAAAACGGCGGGAGATATCTCAACGTTACGCCGGCGACCGCACATTCCGGCAGGAATTTCACCAGCAAATCCACCAATATCTTGGCGGAGTTACCACCGACAGCAAAGATGAAGCAACATTCTGTCCACCCGAAGTCGGCGATGACCCTGTAGAAATGGGTCGAGCTTGCCAAGAACAACAGCAAATACTGCTACGCGAAGCGGCCCAACAGGTTGCCGAGCAAGAAGGAGCTAAGGTCATTTTGTTTGGGCACACCCATCACCCCACTCAAGAGACCCTAAAGAACGGCGCTATATACATCAATACCGGTAGCTGGATAGAGAATTTTTTTAATCTTCCTCTTGAAACCTGGGAAGCGCTTTTTGAGGGCTTACACCAACCCGGCGACACGCCTTCTCTTTTACCCTATGCCCGTATTGATTATGATGAACAGAACAATCCTTCGGCCAGGTTATTGTATTTTAACAAAGAAGCCCTCGCCGACGCCTCCGTATCTGTAGAGCCTGCGCCTGAAGCAAAGACCGCATCCACAGGCTTCTTTGAAAAAAACTTTCAGCGGATTGCCCGCTTTTTGAAAGCCGGCAGTTAATCTCTGATGACTGTGTGCTAACTAATGACGCTTGAACTCAACCAGGTTGCTCCACAAGTTAGGGCTATGGGGCGCAGTTTGGCCGACCAGCGGCCGGCG
The DNA here is from genome assembly GCA_024277275.1 of Chloroflexota bacterium. GTDB lineage: Bacteria > Chloroflexota > Anaerolineae > 4572-78 > J111 > JAJRVO01. The sequence goes on along the minus strand of JAJRVO010000135.1, from coordinate 2,744 downwards.
CGTGATGAAACCTTACAGCAAGCGCTGATTCTGCTAAAACAATTCTCGGCGGAATATGATGCGCTTGATGAGCGTATTAAACGCGCCGAAAAAGTGCAAAAAACACAACGTTTTGGTTGGGTTGGGGCAGCCCCCACAGGCGAACCCCTGGCCCTGGCTCATCCCCTACCCCCCTGCCCAGAACGAATGACGGTTATTGCCAGCGACGGCTCCCAGATTTTGCCGGACCAGCACGCTATCACCCTTTACTATCTTATTAACACCGGCAGCATTGTTTACCAGCACGGCTCAAACCGCAAACCGGAAACTTACAACCCCAAACCTGTTCTCTGTTATGAAATGGATGATATTTTCGACAAGCAAGACCGTCTCATTTCTCCTGGCGAGGTCAACATTAAGCGCGATATGGCCGAGCTTGAAGTCTTAACTCACCTGGCCCCAGCCTATGCCGGTACGGACACCGAACCCGTGATTACGCTTATGGACGGCCAGCTAAGTCTCCGTGTCATTGACCTTCCGTTTAACCAACAACAAACGCATCAAGATAAGTACATAGAAATGCTCAACAAACTGCGCGAGTCAAACGCATTGTTAGCCGGCTACATTGACCGTCCGCGCAGCACGTTTGTTTTGGCTTTGATACATTTGGCTCTGTTGGAACCGGAAAGCATCACCGAAGAATCCCTGCGCCAGAATCCGTATCGCCACCTGACGGACATTGACCTGTTTCGCTTTCTTGGTCCCGGCGAGCGCAGCGCCATTTTTACCCTGAAAGCAAAGGGGTTAGACAAATACGATCAGGCCGGACACACCATTCACTTTTTTTATCTTAACGTGGGCAAAAGCAAAGTTGCACCCAATCTGGCCCGGGTTGAAATTCCGGCCTGGCTGGCAGCCGATAAAAACGCGCTCGACACGCTCCACGCGGCAATTGTGCGGCAAGCCCGCATAAATGGCGACTACCCTTACGTTTTAGCCCGCGCCCACGAACTGGCTATTATCTCAACCGAAGAGCGTGAAGCCGTCGAAATGATGCTGGCGGTGGAGATGCGTCGCCATAACCTAAAACCAACCCTGTCACCCAAACAATACCACAAAGGCTTACTGACTAGCAGAGAAGGATATAAATAAATCATGACCACAACCTTACCCATCGGTTGGGTATTACGGGCCAGCGCCATCGGTTTTACTGTGGGCTGCCGGATACTGCAACCCGACGTGCCCCAATTTGGCGATTTGGTTAAAGTCCCGCTACCTGATGATGAAATAAATATCTTTGGTCTGATTTATGATGTTCAAATCCGCGACGACCCAGCCGTACGGCAATTAATTTTAGCCGGAGAAATGGAATCGGAACAGATTTTAGACCAGCGCGAAAACCGGCTGGTTCCAATAGAAATTGGGGTGCTGGCGGTGGGATATCAACGAGAGAAAGCCGACATTACTCAGGGTTTGTCGCCCCGACCGCCATTGAGCCTGGATGAACTCATCTTGTGCGATGATGATGATATCCAAGCCTTCACCAAAAATTTAGACTATCTACGCCTGGTACTCAACGCTTCCCAAATCCCTGCCGACGAGGCGCTCATCACCAACCTGCGTCGATCTGCGAAAGCCTATCCACCCGAAACTCGCCGGCAATTTCTGCTTGCTGCCGGGCGGGAGTTGGCTCGACTGCTCAACTCAGATTTAGTGCGGTTGGACAGCATCCTGAGACGGATTAAACCGGAGATTGGAGATTAGCGTCTTAGGAAAAAACATCGACAAAGAATTGTCGCTCAAGGTTGCAGAGTTGCAAAAAATAATGGAATGTCACCTTGCTACCTTGCAACCTTGCAACCCTGTTTTCCAACCCTCAAACAAAGGCACACTAATGGAATTTACCCAGGAACAACTAGATCAACTCATCAATAGCGGGCAACGGCCTTTATGGTTGGCCAATGCCAATTTGAGCGGCGCTGATTTGAGCGGCGCTGATTTGGCAAAAGCCAGACTTTTGAGAGCCAACCTGAGCGGGGCCAACCTGAGCGGGGCCGACCTGACCTATGCCAACTTGAGCAAAACTAACTTGAGCGAGGCTAACCTGACTATGGCCGCCGTAAGTGGAGCCAACCTCAGTGGAGCCAACTTGAGTCAAGCCAATCTGGAAAATGTTGACTTGAGCCTGACTACCTTGAGCAAGGCCACTTTAGTCGAAGCTAATCTAAGCAAAGCTAACTTGAGCGAGGCCAATTTAAGCGAGGTCAACCTCAACAAAGCCAATTTGAGCGAGGCCAATTTAAGCGAGGCCAACCTCAGCAAAGCCAACCTGAGCGAAGCCAACCTCAATGGGGCCAATCTGCGCGAGACAGATATGAGCGAGGCCGATTTGACCGGAGTCGATTTGGAGGGGGCCGATACAGAACTTGCCATCTTACCGGATGGAACGGTGGATAATAAAATATAACGAGAGGACTTGGTAATTCAACGTAGCCGCTAAAAAGGACGAACGACGGTGGACGAATGAAACGATAGAACAGGGTTTTTATCGTTCGTCCATCGTCGTCCGTCCGGTTGAATAAAGCGACCTGAACAATTACTAAATCATCTCATAACTGATAATTAAAACAAAAATCGAGATGTGCGTATGCGCCGGCAAGAAAAAGTTTTAGGTTGTTTATTGCTCGTCCTTCTCTTGATTTCCCTCGTCGGTAATGCGGCTCTTTTCCTTTGGGCGCGGCGGGAGGCAGATTTGGCGGCAGCGC
>JAJRVO010000134.1 GCA_024277275.1 Chloroflexota bacterium | reverse complement strand
CTCAAAGGCGTCAGCTTTAGTTGTTTCATGTCTGGCTGCGGGGAGGCCGTTAAGCTGCCAATGATAATTAGCAACCCGGAGCGCGGGAGCGGCCACATCAACAGTGGTTACGTGGCCGGCGTCGCCTAAACCCGCATAAACTGAAAATCCTCCGGTGTAACCAAATAAATTCAGCGTTCGTCGACCCGCGGCCACGGTTTTAATCTGTTGGCGGTTGTCACGCTGGTCAAGAAAAAAACCGGTTTTTTGCCCGCGCACAACATCCGCGCTAAAACGCGTGCCGTTTTCCAGAAACGGGGTTGACTCTGCCGGGGGAAGTCCGGCCAACACCTTACTGCCGGCATCGCGCCCGGATTGACCTTTTAGGAAGACGGATTGCAGCTTGAGAGCTTTAGCCACCCAGCCGGCCACCCCTTTGGCGTCCCAAAAGTTGCCTGGCCCGGGACCATCAAGTTGAATAACTGCCGTGTCGCCATAAATATCACAAATAAGGCCCGGCAAACCGTCGCCTTCGCCGTTGAACAACCTGAAGCCGGTGGTCTGGTTGTCAAAAAGCAGGCGGCGCAGCAAGACGGCTTGTTCCATTCTCTTAATGGCCCACGTATCATTGAGCATTTCGGTTGGCTCTAGCGTGCAAACTCTAAAAGCCAGGGGGCTATGGGGGGTATAAAAACCTTTGGCAATCTCTCGCTCTTTTTTGTTGTCTAACAGTATGGCATGCGCGCCGGGAGGGGCGGTCGGTTGCCGGCGCAGAGCGTCGGCAAAAACCCAGGGATGCCCTCGCTTTAAAGCGCGAACCAGGTTTCGGGCCAGCCGAAGCTTGATGATAGGTTTTTGGCGAGGAACGATGAGCGGCATGAAATTCTCCGAGGCAATTGGGAGTTCTGAAGTTTAGATTGTTCCAGGACGATGATTTTTAGTTAGGTCATATTGGGCTAGAGTTAACCGTAATTCGTGATTCGTAATTCGTAATCCGTAACAGGTTACGCATTACTGGTTACGTGGTTTGGACAGTTAGTTTTTTGGAACTGCTTATTTATTATAAGCAATATCATATACCACACTTAACGTCGGAGCAAGTCATTGGGAATTTAGATGTTGTAGGAAAGTTGTACAACTTGACGTAATGTTTTACCTGTGATATTATGTAACGTAATCAGGTATTATGTCTACTTACCGATCTTATAGCAATACTTGTGGAGGAGACCGATTATGGCAAAATTGCCCAAGTTTCGTTACCTATTAGCCCTGTTGATTCTTATGATTGTTTTGACAGGCTGTGAGTTGCGCCGAAGCGATGAAGATGTGTCAGACCCAGGCCCGGTTTCAGATTTGCCTCCAACTCTGGCCCCTCTGGGCGCAGAGGCTGATCTGGTTGTTGAAGCTACGCCTATTCCCACCATTATTAATGTTCAACCTACCGCTACCCAATCCACTCTGGGCGAAGCCCAAACCACCAATGGCTCAACCGAGCCGGTAGCGCCAACCTCGCAGGCGGTTAACCTTGAACCCTCGGCGTCCTCTGCTGTAAACGCTGAAGCCGAACAAGCGTCTTCTGTAGCTCCCGAAAGTTTTGTGCCTCCTGCCGAAGAAGCTGCCGTTGAAGATGGTGTGATAGCGACGGATGAGGCCATTGTTGTAGACGCAACTACATCAGAAGATTTGCCGATTGGCGGCCCCGTGGCAGCCAACCCTCCGGTCAGCCAAACCAGCGGCGATTATGGCGCGCCAACCTATGGCGATACAACTTACAGGGTTCAACCGGGCGACACCCTGTTTAGCATTGCGTTACGGTATGACACAACTGTTAGCGCTATTGTTATGGCCAATGGTTTGCCCACCGATATGATTTATGCCGGTCAAGAATTGAATATTCCCGGTATCGATAGCGGCTACACAACTCCGTCTTATGGCGACGGCGGCTACACAGCCCCCTCCTACCAGCAGCCTTATGTACCCGACAGCGGTCAAAATCAACATTTTGTTGCCCCCGGCGAAACCCTGTATCGCATTTCCTTGCAGTATGGCGTTTCGGTTGAGGCCATTGCCGGACTCAATAGTATTCCGTATCCCTATCTAATTCAAGCCGGACAACAGCTTCTCATTCCAACTCCCGGCGCTTATTTTGGACCGCCGCCCCCACCGCCTGCCGATGGCTACTACCAGCCTCCCGCTGATGGTTACTACCAGCCGCCTGCCGACAATTACTACCAACAACCCTATCAAGACTATCCGCCACAAGATGATGCCTATGCTCCTGTTCCCGGCAATGCCAATACGCATACCGTGGCTCCCGGCGAGACATTATTCTCCATTTCCCTGCTTTACGGTACTTCTGCCGATATATTGGCAGCAACCAACGGTCTATCTAATCCCAACCAAATTTATGTAGGACAAGTGCTTTATCTGCCGTAGTGCAATACTCCACAATGTGGGGTGTGAGTTTGGTAAAAATATGCAATAAATTTAACGGGGACGCTTAAATGGGCGTCCCCGTTGTTATTTTGTAATCGTCCGGCGAAGCTTCGTCTCAAACCGACAAGTTGTAACGCAAAGACGCCAAGGAACAAGAATGCAAAGATAATTTTTAACTTTGTGTCTTTGACCCTTTGCAACTTTGCGTTGAAAATTTTGTCTCATTTGTAAAGAATTTTGGGCTTCAAGTTGTTACCACGTTCCAGCGTGGTAAGGCATATTTGGGCAGGGTTGTTCAGTTCTAAGGCGTGGCATAATTTTTAAACCGCCAAGAGCGCAAAGGACGCAAAGAATTTATAAAAATCTTGGCGATCTTGGCGTCCTTGGCGGTAAAATCACCGGCGATTGGCGAGAACTGAACAGCCCTGCATATTTGGGCGACCTGCGCCCCCAGCGCTTGTCAATGCAGAGCATTGGAGGGGGTACTTATCAGCAATTTTACACCTGCGCCACCACAATTGTTAAATCATCGTGGGGTTCGGTTTCACCAACAAAAGCCGCTACGGCAGATTTTAGATGATCAAGCATTGCTCTGGCGCTGATGGTTGGGCCGGTGGCTATTGCCGCCTGCAATCTCTCAAAACCAAACAGCTCATTGGCTGCATTAATAGCCTCCACTACGCCATCGCTGGTCATAACAATCATGTCCCCTTTTGATACATTTAGGGCGATTTCTCGATAACCGGTCATTGCTCCCAAACCCTGCCCCAGCGCAAAATCACCTATCTAGTGAACTTCAACTTCCCCGGATTGTCGTTTGATATACGGGGGGATGCAACCGGCGTTAGCAATGCGTAATGTACCCGGTTTATTTTGGATAGGCGTGGTAATTTCTATATAAGCCAGGGCACAATTTTGACGCGTGGCCTTAGTGTACGGCACAAGCGCATTATCCAAATAGGTCAAAAGCTCGCCAGGAGAAAATTCTTGTCGAATGACAGACTGGAACAAGGCTAAACTGACCCCCATCAGTAAGGCTGCGGGCATTCCTTTACCCGACACATCGCCCACAGTAATTGCATAACTCCCTATTGGGTCCAGGTTTGGGAAACCCTCATAATCTACAGGCAGGTCAAAAGCGTGGTAAGCGTACAAATCTCCGCCTACTTCACGGGCAGGCATACTGTAACAAACAACGTCAAGATAAGGCCACTTGGGCTGAGGTGGGGGCAGTAAGCCCTGCTGAATTTTGTGAGCCAGGGCCAACTCGTCTTGCAGTTGTTGGTTGAGGGTTTTTAAAACTTTTTCCGCCTGCTTGCGCTCGGTAATATCCCGGCTAAAAGCGGTGGCTCCGGTAATATTGCCGGCTTTGTCAATGATGGGCGACAGCGAAATATCATGATAACGATTTTGATTATTTCGTTTGTAAACATCTTCAGCGGCAATATACTTACCTTTAAATACTTGTGAATAACGTGATTGCCATTTTGGTTCCGGCTCCTCATCAGATGCAACTTCTGAAAGCTTCATCCCTGGCGCAATCTTAAAACCGTATCGCTCAAAGTGACGTATAAAGTTAATATTGGCAATGATAATCTTAAAATCTTTGTCAATGGACCAGATGTCATCCTGGGTATTCTCAATAAGCGATTGCAGATTGGCCTGGCTTTCTTGCAATTCTGCGGTGCGGGCCTTTACTTGCGCTTCCAAATCGCTGTTTAAAAAGGCATTTTCAATAAAAACTGCGGCCTGGGTAGCAAAGAAGGTGAGAGGTTTAACGTCCTTTTTTTCAAAAATGTCGGCGCCGGCCCTGTTTTCAACATAAATTGCCCCCAGAACCTGACGATAGGTTGTTAACGGAACGCACATCACCGAGCGGAGCTTTAAAGCAACAACGCTATCCGCGCTTCCAAAAGAGACATCATCCAGAGCGTCCAAAATAACAAGGGGTTCTTTAGATGCGATAACCTTATCAAGAATGGTATTGCTCACTTGTGTTTCGGGGTTTTCAATGGGTTGCCCATATTTATCCAGGCTAACTCTAAAATCTAAGCTGCCGTCCGGATTGCGCAAGATGAGATACCCGTACTCGGCCCCAACCAATTCAAGTGCGGCCTGCATTGCGTACTCCAGTAAGGGCGCCAGAGCACGTGTTTGGGCCATTTGGAGACTGATATTTAGAAGCGCTTTGAAGAAATTCTCGTCCATGTTTATCTCCTCAATAAAGGTTTTTAGGATGGTAAGGCGCAAACTATAAACTTAGGGTTGGTAGTTGCATCAACTGAAAGTATACTTTTGTGAACAAGCGCCGACAAATCTCATTTTGCATTATGAGTAGCCATGATGATTCACTATTTGGCTGACAACTTTTCTACCCAATTAACTACCAAAGGCCATACATAAATCCAAAAGCCGTATATTTACATTTTTCCGTCGCCCGTCGTCGGTCTTTCGTCAAAAACGGTAAGCGTAGGACTTTTTACTCTGTTGCAATCACTTTTATTTCTGTTACAATATAAAGTACCTTAAAATTTCCTTTTCCATCTTAGCGACGAACCGTACTTTAATATTTTACCGCGTTCCATAATATTTTGCTATGTAATTATCGTGTGGTGCCTCGATGCCCCTTGCAACTTCTCTTTTAAAAGGTGAAGCAATTGGACTAGAGGCATTTCTTGTTTTTGGGGATGGTATCTGCAAATGAACAGAATTAGAAACAGGTATTTTAGCGCGCACAGCAGGGTTTTAGAAAATGCCGGCGGCCGGCAAACTCATGGCAAAATGATTGATCCCAGACTTAGTCGCGCAGTGATTGTGGGAATGTTTTTGGTATTTGTCTCGATAGCCGGCATTCTATTGATCCGGGTAATCTATCCACAAATTCGCTTTGGATTTGACAACCCGAATCTTCTGAATTGGGCAGAGTTGCTCATCATTCCCACCATCCTGGTTAGTGGCGCCTTGCTGCTTAACCGATCAATACGCAGCAGCGAGCAGCGTGCCCAAAACGATCTGAAGGTTGCTCAATGGTACGCCCAGCATGAACGCGAGATTGAAGCCGAGCGATTTCGGGAAACTGCCGTCCAGATTTATCTGGACCGAATGACGGAACTATTGCTGGAAAAAGAGTTACGCAGCTCGGAACCGGGTACGGCAGTGCGGGATATTGCTCGCGCGCGGACACTGACAGTGCTACGCGGTTTGGATGGACCGCATAAGGGGCTATTGTTGAGATTTCTGTACGAGACCGGTCTCATCAAAAGCAGTGCGGTTATTGACTTGCACGGGGCCGATCTACGCGGAGCTGATCTTAAAAATGCCGACTTGCACGGCGTCAACTTGCGCCAGGTCGACCTGAGCGGGGCCAATTTGGAAGGGGCTAACTTAAGCGGATCTGATTTGCATGGCGCTTCTCTGGTGGTGGCTAACCTGAGCCGGGCTAACCTGCGTTTGGTTAATCTGGGTAAAGCCAATCTAGCTGAAGCTGTTATGGAACGGAGTGACCTGGATGAGGCCCATTTGAGTGAAGCCGATTTTCACGGAGCTAATTTGGAAGGGGCTAACCTGCATCAGGCTAATCTGATTGGGGCCGACTTGAGTGAAACAATTCTGATTTTGGCTAACTTGGGTACAGCCAACTTGCATCAAGCCACAATGTACAGGGCTAACCTAAATTTGGCTGACTTAAGCAAATCCAATCTGACTGAAACCAATCTAAGCTGGACCCAACTTTGTGGCGCTAACTTAGGCGGGGCCGATTTAGTTGGGGCCAGCATGCACGGGGCCAACCTTGAAGGGGCCAACGTCATCGGCTCTACTTTAGGCGAAGTAAAAAGCCTCAAAAGAGCCATAATGCCCGATGGAAAGAGACATCATTAACAGCCAACAACTGAACCAAAAACTGAGGGGTGGCTAATTTGCCGCCCCTTTTTGTTTTGGCGCTTCATTTTTACATTTTGCTTATTGAACCAATTTGCTCCGCACTATCACCTTATCCTGGGCGGATGTCGCCACATTTGCCGAATTTGGTTGACCATCTGCATCAAGCTTCACCCCAAAATATTTGGACAGATGAGGGATTTGTTGCAGGTAAGCCATCAAACCGGCGGCAACCCCCTCGTCATCTTCAATGACCTCCGCCGTTGCTTGTAAGGTTTGACCCTGCACTCTCAGAGTGACCGGCGCGCCGCCGCGCAGGTTTCGCCACCATATGCGTTTGCGGAAGCTGGTTGTGATAAAAACGCTGTCATTACGCAGATAGTTTATGGGGATGGTGTATTCTTTACCGCTCTTACGCCCGGTGTAGGTAATCAACATCATATTGTTGCTGACAAAACCGTGCAGCGGCGAACGCAGCAGCCATTTTATAATTGGGTTAAACCACATATCTCCCTCTTGTTTAAACGGGGTAAATGACTACGCTATCTCTTACTTTTAAGCCGACACGTTGCCCCGGATAAAAATCTCCCTCCGAGCCGAGCAGCCGGCTTTGCAACTGGCTGCCGGAACTCAACCGGACTCTGATTAACTGGTCGTGCCCAAAGTACTCGCGGTTAACAATTTCAGCGGCCCCCAACTCATCAGGAACCAGCAGCAAATCCTCCGGGCGCAGCATCACTTCTACCGGGCCGGTGTGGATGCCTGACGTGGGCAGGCGTCCCAACTCGCAAGTAACCTGACCGTTGCTGATTTGGCCGGGCAGAAAGTTGGCGTTGCCCAAAAAAGTAGCGACCTGCTTATTAATGGGGTGACGATACAGCTTTTGGGGCGTATCGGTTTGGGCAATATGGCCGTCCATCATCACCGCCACCTCATCCGCCAGGCTTAGGGCTTCTTCTTGGTCGTGGGTGACAAAGATAACAGTGGCATGAGCTTTCCGCAAAATCTGCCGGACCTCGGCCCGAACCTGGGTGCGTAATCCGGCGTCGAGATTAGAGAAAGGCTCATCGAGCAGGATGAGTTGGGGACGAGGAGCCATAGCCCGCGCTAAAGCCACGCGCTGTTGTTGCCCGCCGGACAACTCGTAGGGCATTCGCGTAGCCACATTAGCTAATCCTACCAGGCTTAGCGCTTCGTGGACTCGCTCCTTTTTATCAATTTCTTTGGGGATACCGTAGGCCACGTTATCGGCCACGCTCAGGTGGGGAAAAAGCGCGTATTCCTGAAAGACCATGCCCACGCTGCGCCGCTCTGGCGGAACAAATACCCCCGGCCCGTTGACTACTTGCCCGCCTATGGCTATCTCTCCCTCATCGGGGGCCTCAAAACCGGCCAGCAAGCGCAAGGTAGTGGTTTTGCCGCAGCCGCTTGGTCCCAGCAAAGCCAAAAAATGTCCCTCATGTAAGTTAAGGGTCACGCCATCGACGGCTTGAACCCCGCTGAATTTTTTTGAAAGATGCTGACAACGAATAGCGATACTGTTCACTGGCGCGCTCTCTTCTCTTCTTGCGAGAGGATTAACCAGACTGCCACCGCCGAGACCATCACCAGCAGCAAGGCCGGAACAGAAGCTTGGGCAAAAAAGGCTTCTTCGGTGGTGTCCCAGATGCGGGTGGCCATAGTGCTAAAGCCGGTTGGCCCCAGCAGGAGGGTGGCCGGCAACTCTTTCATCGCCGTTAAAAAGACCAGGGCCAACCCCGTCACCAGGCCCGGTCTAATCAGCGGCACAGTGATGGAAGAGAGGGTTTGGATAGGCGTTCGACCCAGATTACGGGATGCTTCTTCCAGCCGAGGGCTGACTTGCAGTAAAGAGGCGCGGGCGCTGCCTATAGCCTGGGGTAAAAAGCGAACCACGTAGGCAAAAATCAACAGAAAAATGGTTTGATAAAGGAAGAGGGCATAATTGGCCCCAAAAAAGACCAGCGAGAGGGCAATCACAATACCGGGTAAGGCGTAGCCAATGTAGACGCATTTTTCCAGACCGCGACTGACTAAGCCCGGAAAACGGATAGCCAGCACCGTTACCGGGATGGCCGCAAAAATTGCCACTACTCCGGCTGCCCCGGAGGCAACCACCGAGTTAAAGACAATGGCCGGTTGCAGATTAAGCGGCTCCCCGGCGCTTATGCCTCGTGCCAGCCAGTAACCAATGACCAGTAGGGGAGTAACCAGCCCCAATAGGGCGATGAAGCTACAAAAAGCCAGAGCGGGCCAGCGCCACTTGCCCAGTTTAACCGGGGTTGCGGGTCTAACTGTGCCGGAACTGCTGCGATAGTAACGCGCTTTGCTGCGCATCCGGTGTTCAAAAATCAGGATAACCAGCGTTAATCCCACCAGTAACAAAGCCAGCACGGCGGCCACGCTTCGGTCAAAAGAGGCGCTGTACTGCATGTAAATGGCCCGGGTAAAGGAGTCGAAACGCAACATTGAAACCGCGCCAAAATCACTGAGGGTGTAAAGGGCCACCAACAACGCCCCGGCCAGAATAGAGGGCCGTAAGTGGGGCAAGGTGATTTCTCGGAAAACCTGAAACGGACTGCGTCCCAAACTACGGGCCGCTTCTTCCAAACTGGGGTCCAGGCCGTGCAGGGCGGCTCTAACGCTAAGCAGGATGTAAGGGTAGGTAAACAGGGTCAGGGCCAGCAGCGCGCCGGGGAAACCGTAAATCGAGGGCAGCCGCTCGACGCCGAATGGCTCTAACCAACCCTGAACAAGCCCGCGCGGGCCAAATGCAGAAATGAGGGTAAACGCGCCCACGTAAGAGGGAATGACCAGGGGTAATATAGTAGCCACGGCCCAAAATTTACGGCCCGGTAAATCGGTGCGCACCGTCAGCCAGGCCAACGTTACGCCGATGACAATGGAGAGTAAGGTAACGGATAAAGCCAAACCCGCGCTGCCAAATAAAATCTCGTGCGTGCGGGGTCTAAGCAGAATGTTCCATACTTTTTCGTAACCGGCGCCGGCTGCCCGAATAATCAGGTATCCCAGAGGCAGTATAGCCAGCACGGCCACGGTAAGGGCGGCCAGCCACAAAAAGAGAGGCGGGCGGTAGATAGGGCGGTTGCGTGTCCAAATTGATTGAACGCCAAAGGTAGTGTTAGATAATTTGGGGTTGGTTACGGTCATACAGTGAATTTCCTTTTGGTTTTGATTTTGTTTAAGTTATGGTACGCCATAACAATACCTGCTATAATGATAAGGCAAACCTTATGTTGTGACTATGCCACAGAAATGAAATTTAAGTAAGTGACAAATGTCATCACAAATCCAGCCAAATATCACATAGAGTTTTAACCAGGGTTAAAATTTATTCTACAAAGCAAGCTTTGTGACTCCTTTATCCTGCTTAACGCGGGTAAGGCTGTTGGAGTGCAGAATTTATTCTGCCAGGTAACTCAAAGCGGAATTCATTCCGCACTCCTCGGGAACAACTGCTTACAAAATCCCCAACTCTTGCAGCAGTTGCAATGTGCCATCCAAATCATCCAGATTACTCAAATCAATATCCGGCGTACTGATTGTGCTGAGCGGCGTTAGTAACGGATTTAACGGGATATCGGCGGAGAGTGGGTACTCGTTTGTTTCTGTGTTAAAGTACTGCTGCGAGCTTTGGCGTAGCAGGAAGCGAATAAAGGCTTCGGCGGCTTCGCGGTTGTCTGTGGTGTTGACAATGCCCACGCCGGACACGTTAATCATTCCGCCAACGTCGCCGGTGCGGGGGTGGTAATTGCGAGCCGGAAAGTCGGGGTCTTCTGCAAGAAAGCGGAAGAGGTAGTAGTGATTGACAAACCCGGCGTCAATCTCGCCCTTGCCCGCAGCTTCTACAATGGGCGTGTTTTTGGGGTAGACGCCCGGCTCATTGGCTTGAATGCAAGACAACCACTCTCGCGCCCGGTCTTCGCCCTCTGCCACGCGCAGGGCGGTCACAAATGCCTGAAATGAGCCGTTGGTGGGCGCCCAGCCCAGTCGCCCCTTCCATTCGGGGGCGCAAAAGCCAAAGATGTCGTCGGGCAGGTCGGCTTCGGTTAAGCTGTTGGTGTTGTAAACTACCGTCCGCGCCCGGCCAGATGTGCCCACCCAAAGTCCTTCCGGGGAACGGAAGCGGGCCTCTACCTGGTTGAGCAAATCTTGAGGGATTGACGAGAGGCGACCGGCTTTGGCCAGAGCGCCCAGAGCGCCGGCATCTTGACCGTAGTAGATATCGGCGGGGCTGTTAGCGCCCTCTTCCAGAATGGTGGCGGCCATCTCGGTGGTAGAGCCGTAGCGTACCTCCACGTTTAAGCCTGTCTCTTGTTCAAACTGTTCAATTAGCGGCCCCACCAGGCTTTCATTGCGACCGGAGTAAATGGTCAAATCGCCGCTGAGGTAGGGGACTTGATCGCCCAAAATTGCCGAGGCTTCCTGGGCGGTGGGGATAAACAGTTTTTGACCAATTTCGATGACATCCGGGTTGTCAATTAAGGCGTAGCTATCATCCGCAGCGGCTTTGGCGTTGGTTGTCTCAACAATGGCCGGAAAGGCCAGCGGGTCGCCATAGAATTTATCTGACAGTTTACTTAACCAGTCATCTGCCTGGACTATGTATTCAACGCCTTCTTCTTGCAAGGGCGGCGCGGCTATAGCCACCGCAGGCAGCAAGGTCATTACTAAAGCTAGTACAAGTAAGGTTAGAAAAGTTTTTTGATTAATCATTTTGTAATCCTCCTGATTATATAGTGGTTGAAAGTTTGTCTAAAATTGAGTTTCAAAATACCTCAGTTCTAGTAGATTATCAATAGCCCGGCGTTAAGTGATATTATCTCATCGGGTAATTTGAGTTTTAACCGGGGTTAAAACTCAAAGTGATATTTGTCTGGTTTCGGTATGACATTTGTCACTTGCTTTAATTGTATTTGTGTGGCATATTCGCAGTGTAAGGCTTGCCTTATCATTAAGCAAGTTTTTGTTATGGCGTACCATAACTTGGCCGAGGACACAATGAGTGAAAGTATTGAAATGTACCTGCTCAGAATAGCTCTGTTACAACAAAGGACGCAGCCGGTTCCTGTTCCTCTGCTGGCGCAAGAGCTTTCGGTTTCGCCGGTTTCGGCTAATGAGATGTGTCGAAAATTGACTGATAAGGACCTTGTTGCCTATGAGCCTTATAAAGGGGTAACGCTTACCTCTCAGGGAGAAGTTCTGGCGCAGCGCGTGTTGCGGCACCGGCGTTTGTGGGAAGTTTTTTTTGTGGAGAAGTTGGGCATCGAGCCGCGCGAGGCCGAAGAGGTGGCTTGTCGCTTTGAGCATGTTACGCCCGATGAACTGGCGGAACGGTTAGCCGAGTTTTTGGAGTATCCAACCCTCAGTCCTCAAAATAAGCCGATTCCTGCCGGCGATGATGACGCTCACGACGCGCGTCCGGTGGAGCGGTTAACCGCGCTGGCCGCCGGGGCGCAGGGGCAAATTGTCAATATTGACGCTGATAAAACTACCCAGGAGTTTCTGCATCATCAGGGCGTGTTGCCGGGCGTTATGGTAAAAATGTTGGCCGTTGCCGACAATGGCTCGCTGTTTTTACAGATAGGCGGCCAACACCTGTCGTTGTCAGGCGAAATTGCTGAAAGCGTTTATTTTACCCCGGTTATTGAACCGGAAGATTTACCTATACCTGTCACATAGCGCGGCCAAGCCGCAAATGAACAATGAGCAATGAGCAATGAGCAATGAACAATTAGCAATGAGCAATGAACAATGAGCAATGAACAATTAGCAATGAGCTACGAGCTACGAGCTATAAGCTATAAGCTACGAGCTATTTTGTACGGAGGCTACAAACAGGAATGACTACAAACAGCACACTACCACTATCAATGATTACACCGGGTCAAACGGTGAAACTTGTCGCAATTACTACCGGGCGCAAACTGCGCCGCCGCTTGACGGAACTGGGCTTGACTCCCGGCGTGGAGTTACGAGTTATGCAAGACCAGGGCGGGCCGATGTTGCTCTCTGTGTACAACTCGCGGTTGGCGTTGGGGCGTAGTATGGCCCACAAAATTATGGTTTCACCGGCATAAGAGGGTCTGTCCCAAATTTTGGGAGAAGACAGGGGGGTGCGGGGGAATCCCCCCGAATCCCCTATAAGCGAAGCGTCTTTGTCCAGATTTTCTAAAATCTGGGACGCACCCTGTATAAGAGAGCGCTGAATGACTGATTTTACTATTGCTCTGGCCGGTAATCCTAATGCCGGTAAAAGTACGGTTTTTAATGCGTTGACCGGTTCTCGTCAATATGTGGGGAACTGGCCGGGTAAAACCGTTGAAAAAAAAGAAGGCAATTTTAAGTACAACGGGTTTAATATCAAGGTGGTTGATTTGCCCGGAACTTATAGCCTGTCGGCTTACTCGTTAGAGGAGCAGATTGCCCGCGATTTTATTGTAAAAGAAAAGCCGGCTCTGGTGGTAAACGTGGCCGACGCGGCAAATTTGGAGCGAAATCTTTACCTGACCATGCAGATTTTAGAAACCGGAACGCCGACCGTGGTGGTGTTGAATATGATGGATATGGCCGGTCATCGCGGTTTTCAAATCGACACGCAAAAGATGTCAGAAGGATTGGGCGGAATTCCGGTTATTTCCGCTATTGCCAGTCGCAACCAGGGCCTTGATGAATTAAGACAGATTATTGCCGACTTTGTCCAGGCGAAGCAAGAGGCGCAACCGGCCGGAGGGATATTGTAAGATGACGGCAGCCGGTATTGTCTTTAACCATCCGATTTACGTGGAGTACAGCCGGGAAATTGAAACGGAGATTGAGCGCCTTTGCGTCGCTATTGAACAGTTGCCGGAGTTGATTGCCATTTACAGTCCCCGCTGGCTGGCAATTCAATTACTGGAACACGATGAAGTTTTATTGGCAGAGGTCAAAGCTGTCAGTGGCGGGGCAAGCGTAATAGATGCTTTGGAGGGCAGCCTGACCCGGCTTGAAGAACGTTACGGCGAGGACGTAGACATTATTTTGGCGGATTATCGCTACAGTTTTGTCAATAGCCTGGTACGTAACGTGCTTACTCGTCCGGCGGTTCAGCCGGTCAACATATCTGATAAAATTGATAAAGTTGTCACCCACCGCCTGCTGGGCATCCCCATTTTTTTGACCCTGATGTGGATTGTTTTTAAAGTAACCACCGATATTGCCACGCCCTATCTGGATTGGGTGGACGCGGTAATTGGCGGGCCAATTACCCATTGGACAGTTGGATTGCTGGGGATGCTGAGCCTGACAGGGACCTGGATTGAGAGCTTGTTTGTCGATGGCATTATTGCCGGGGTCGGCGGGGTGATGGTGTTTGTGCCGGTCTTGATGTCGCTTTATCTGGCCCTGGCTGTTTTAGAAGACTCCGGCTATATGGCGCGAGCCGCTTTTGTAATGGACCGCGTGATGCAAAAGGTGGGGTTGCACGGCAAAAGCTTTTTGCCGATGGTGGTGGGTTTTGGGTGTTCTGTGCCGGGCTTGTATGCCACCCGCACCCTGGAAAATGAAAGAGACCGCATTTTAACCGGGCTGCTGGTCCCCTTTATGAGTTGCGGGGCGCGGCTGCCGGTTTATGTTTTGTTTGCCGCCATCTTTTTTCCGCAGCAAACGGGCCTGGTTGTGTTTAGTCTTTATCTGTTGGGCATTGTTACGGCTATTGGGTTAGGCATTATCCTTAGAGGCACGCTTTTTAAGGAAGGGGATACAACCCCGTTTCTGATAGAGTTGCCTCCCTATCGTTGGCCTCATCTTAAAACCATTTGGTTTTACGTGTGGGAGCGTACCTCTACATTTATCCGCAATGCCTGGACAATTATCCTGGCGGCAAGCATTGTTGTTTGGTTTTTGATGGCTACGCCGGCTAACGGCGCCGGCGCTTTTGCCGACACGGAGGTGGATGATAGCGCCTTCGGGATGGTTTCGGGCGCGGTAGCTCCCATTTTTGCTCCCCTGGGATTTGGAAATTGGGAAAACAGCGGCGCTCTGATTACCGGGTTTGTGGCTAAAGAGGTGGTAATTAGCACCGCTGCCCTGGTTTATAACGTGCAAGATGTTGAAGTAGAAACAAGGCCGACCACTTTCTTTGAGGACGTGGTTGAAATTGGGGTTGGCTTTGTGCGGGCCACGGTAGACACCATTAAATCTGTCCCGCTGATTATCGGTATCAACCTGTTTGAGGGAGAAGGGGAACCGGACCCCACCAATTTGATGGCGGCTATTCAGGTTAATTTTGAGGCGACCAGCGGCGGGCATGGGGCGCTGGCGGCATTGGCGTTTATGGTGTTTGTTCTTCTTTACACGCCTTGTATGGTCACCATTGCCGCCGAGCGGCAGGAACTGGGAGTGAAGTGGATGTGGTTCAGTATTTTTGGTCAGTTTGCGGTGGCCTGGGCAGTGGCCTTTATTGTTTTCCAGGGCGGTTTGCTCCTGGCTTTGGGATAAGACGGAGATACAAAGATGTTACAGCAAATTTTGTTGGAGATAGAGAAAGCCCAGGGACCGCTTGATTTAAATAACCTCGCTCGCAAGTTGGGCATTGAGCGGAGCGCGCTTGAGGGGATGATTCAGTTTTGGGTACGCAAAGGCCGGCTAAAAGACAGCGAACTAGAAACTGAGCTAAACTGTGATACAAGCGACAGTACCGCTTGCGGCGGCTCTTGTCCGGGGCCTCAAAACTGCTCTTTTGTAATGACCATGCCTCGCACGTATTCACTCGCTTCATATGACTCTGAATGATAGGGCTTTGCGCTGAAGTCTCAATAGTTGGTTATACAGTGATACAAACAAAAAGCCCGCTCCACAACCGGAGCGGGCTTTGAATTTTTCGTTACTTCTTCTCATTTCAGTTGTCAACAACCGCCTTATTTGCCAATTGCTCTACAAACTCCTTGTACTCCGCCGTTTCTAACCCTTGTTGTAACTCGGCCAGCACGGTAGCCAGATCATCATTCAGCAGAGCGGTGACATTTAAATTAAGGCCGGGAAAAACCTGGCTGCAAACCACGCCACTCTTGTTTGGTTCCAGAGAAACATATTCGTCCTGGTTACTTAGCTTAAACCAATCCAGCCGCTTATCAAAAATCTGCCAGACAATATACTCCTGCACGCCGTTACGGCGGTAGACCTTTAACTTGTCGTGTAAATCATAAGCGGCGCTGCTGGCAGCGATCTCTGCAATTAGTTCAGGCGGACCTTCAATATAGTCATCTTTACTAACCAGGGAGGTTCCACCACACTCTGTCTCCAATCTTAGCAATGCATCGGGCTGCACTTCATTGTCTAAATCCAGCCGAACCGTAGCATCATTGGAAAAATCGGTTCCGGGAGTTTTAGCGTGGTATGCTACTAACCAGCCAACAATCTGGCCGTGAGGTTTCCCGTGACTCTTATGACGTATTGGTGAGGGCATGTACACAACTCCTTCAATGAGTTCGGCTTTTTTGAGATGGGGCATCGCTGCATAACGGCGTTCAAACTCGGACCGAGTCAGGCGGTCTCCGTTTTGCAAAGGTGGAATTGAGAGGGAATCTGGAGTTGGGGGTTGTGTGCTGCCTTCTACAACCTGCGCTTGATATTTGTCAATAACCATTTCTTTTACTGCCATACGCAATCACTCCAATGAAAACACAAAAGAACCGGGGCATTACCCCAGATAAAGTTATTCTACCTTCCGCCCCTGATCCCTGCAATTTACGAGCTTGCCGCCTGGTGAGCCAGGATAATGGCCTCGGCTACTTCTTTCATGGGTTTGCGGGTGTTCATGCTCATCTTTTGGATTTTGCGGAAGGCTTCGCCCTCGTCCATACTCTGGCTGTCCATGAGAATCCCCTTGGCTCGCTCAATCACCTTGCGGGTTTCCAGAGCATTTTGCAAATCTTACACTTCCTGATGAACGGCTTTAAACTCGCTAAAGCGAGAGAGCGCCACCTCAATAGCGGGCATCAAATCGGTTTCTCTAAAAGGTTTAACCAGATAACCAACCACGCCGGCTTCTTTGGCTTTATTAACCAGTTCTTTTTGGCCGAAGGCGGTCAGCAATACAACCGGGGCAACCTGCTCTTCTGTTAAAATTTTGGTCGCTTCTATGCCGTCCATATTGGGCATTTTGATGTCCATCAGAATAACATCGGGCTTTAGCTCGCGGGCCAGGTTAACGGCAATCTCGCCGTCGCCCGCTTCGCCAACCACCAGATAGCCCAGGCCGGTTAACATCTCTTTTAAGTCCGCTCTTACAATCGACTCATCGTCAGCTATAATGATACGTGTTCGTTCCACCCTTCTTCACCTCTGAATATTGCTTTAGAGAAGGCAATCTTCACGCACAGCCCCTCTCCATTGTCAATGCCTTTTTCCAATTCAATGTGACCTTGCAGGTCTCCTTCGACCAGGATTTTTACAATTTGCAGGCCAAGACTCTCCGCCTGGTCCATCTGAAAGTTTTCAGGCACACCGCCACCGTTGTCGGCAACCTTAATAATAACCTCATCACCGTTATCTTCCAAATTTACCCTGATTAGCCCTTCTTGTTTATGCTCAAAGCCATGCTCAAGGGCATTTTGAATTAACTCGTTAATAATTAAAGCGCAGGCGGTGGCCTGCCGAGCCGGCAATCGGATTGAGTCGCCAACCGCCTCCATTTGAATAACCTTGTCCGGGTTTAGGATGCCCTGTTGCAGTTGGCTGATAATCCGGTTACTTATTTCTTTGATGTTAATAATATTAGAGCTATCGCTAGAGAGAAACTCGTGAATAACGGCCACGCTTAAAATTCTATTGAGGGCCTCATCCAGAACCAGACGAGCCTCTTCCGATTTCACCCGGCGAGCGTGCATTCTGAGCAGTCCGGCAATGGTTTGCAGGTTGTTTTTTACGCGATGATGCACCTCCTGAATCATTGCATTTTTAATACGAATTTCCCGTTCCCGATGACGAATTTCGGTGTCGTCATGCAGAAGAATAAACGCCCCGTTTTCTTTAGCAAATCTTGATGGGCCAAAGATGTTCAGCCAACTCCAGTAGGGGGACGGGTAGGCCACCAGCGGGATAGCCTTGCGAACCCAAAATCTATCCCCCTCTTCCGCTGCCCATTCCAGGCATCGCTTTTGGACCAGAGCTTCCCGCCGCAATTCTTCATCGCCGGTGTCCAGGTCAACCAGATGCCGCCCGACCAACGTTTCTTTATACCCTATGCGGCGATAAAGATTGGCCGCAATACCGCTGGCATATCGAATTACGCCTTCGTGGTCGGTAAAGATAATGCCGTCTTGTTCGCCAAATGACGACAATTCTTCAGCGCCCGGTATCTGTCCGCATAACAGCATTGCCTGCAATCTTATTATGGCTTGTCTATAAATGCGGCTGCGAAATCGGTGACGTTCATATTCAATAAGATTGGTGGCAATAATTAAGGTGGCAATCACTTGAGGCTGTTGCTTGGGCCATTTATTTTGCCGAGTTTGACCGGGCAAAGAGAGGCAACGGGGCGGGAAAGAAATTGGAATCGCTTGTCTAATCACCGGCGCCCCTTCAGAAATAAAACTGCGCTGCTCCTTTTGCCGTTTCCCGGATTTCAACGCCTGGAGAACTTCCGGCCGGTAGTCAACGCCAACAGTACGCCCGGCTCTATTGGAGCTATAAACATGAGCCAGCGAGTGAGGTTGAGCGTGCGCCAAAATGGTCACTTCTTGTTGCGATTTTTGGCAATATAACAAAAGATCGGCCCGGCTCAGGTCGGCCACAATAGCCATTTGTTGTTCAATGGTTTTTAGAAAGTCGAGCGTTGGCCTCGTTAAATCAAGACACTCTACAGCGGCGTTGTCCATATGTTTATCAAACGTTTCCTAACTTAGCGCCCAGCAAATCAGGCTGCCCATTGAGCATAGCTTCCGCGGTCATTGCTTTTTTGCCGGCGGGTTGTACGCTTATCAAACGAATCGCTCCTTTTCCGGTAGAAACATACACATTTCGATGGCGCTTAAACAGAACGCCGGGATTATCCTGCCCTGATTGTGTAACAGATTCATCGGCCAGTTCAACGGCTAAAATTTTAATTTGACCGCGTGGGCCGTGGGTAAAAGTCCCCGGCCAGGGTAAAAAGGCGCGCACCTGCCGTTCTATTTCCGGGGACGGTTGAGTCCAATCAATTTCGCCGTCCCGTTTTTTTAGCAGACGAGTCATTGTCGCCAGGCTGTCATCCTGAGGTTGAGCCTCAATTTGGCCCGACAGCCAGGCCGGCAGAGTCTCTGCTAATAACGTTGCTCCCAATTCGGCGAGTTCTGCGGTCAGGCTGCCGCCGGTATGGTCGGCAGAAATTGGGATGGCTTGTTGGGCTATGATGGGGCCGGTGTCCAGCCCCTCGTCCATCTGCATCAGGGTAACGCCCGTTTCCGTATCTCCAGCTTTAATAGCCGCCGTTACTGGCGATGCTCCTCGCCAGCGCGGTAACAGCGATGCATGAACATTGAGGCAACCAAAGGGCGGTAGAGCCAGCACGTTCTTCCGCAAAATTTGACCAAAAGCAGCCACCACAATTAAATCGGGCTTGAGCGCCGCCAGTTGAGCCATAGATTCTTCTGATTTAAGGGTTTCCGGTTGAAACACCTGTATTCCGGCGTTCTCCGCCGCCACTTTTACCGGCGGCGAGGTTAATTTTTTACCCCGACCCTTGGGGCGGTCAGGCTGCGTGACTACCGCGACTACTTTCCAGTTCTGCCTGTCCCCTTTAAAAGGAGGGTTAATTAAGGCTGTTAAAGGGGGGACTGCAAAATCGGGCGTGCCCATAAAAATAATCTTTGCGGTCAAAAATAGCTCCTTGCAACTCTTATAGCGTTGCTGCGTAAAGTTGATTGGGTACAATACCATGATAACATTGCCTTTATCGACTGGCAATTTCCAAAATCCAAATATTCCCAAAAAATCTGTTACAGTATTGCACCCCGTAACCACCTATGCTAGAATTAATTAATCGGCCGTAGCTAGAGAGTTTATAGAGATTTGTGAGTTTAGTGAGTTTAATGAGTTGTTAGCTATCCCCGGTAAAAATAAATTGGGGAATTTGGGCTGATAACCGGCGTTAAGTGCGGCATTGCGTCCTTTTAACTCACCCAACCCACCTAACTCATTAAACTCCTATAAACTCTAGTTTGTTGGAGGAAGTCATAATGTTTGAGTCCACAACGCAAATTGAACCCGTTGATCCGCCAAAAGACCCCATTATAACCGCAATTTTGAGCTTTCTTTTGTTTGGCGGCGTTGGGCACCTATACCTGGGTCAACAGAAAAAAGGAATTATTTTTATTGTAGCCTGGGTTGTGCTATGGGTACTTCCCTGCGTTGGGCCTATTCTTGTCATGGCTTTGGGGGCTGTTGACGCCTATGTGATGGCCGACAAACTTAAGAAAGGCGTGCCAATTGGCGATATGCAGTGGTTTTGGGAGAACTAAAACCCGCTGTCGATTTTTATAATTTCTATAAACAAATTATTTATCTGTAAAATGGAGGCACTTTCTAAATGAACGATATAAATGATCAGGACAAATTGATGGCTGCTTTATCTTACCCAATAGGACTTGTCGCGCTTGTTATCCTACTTGTAGAGGACATGAAAAACCGTCCTTTTCAAAAATACCACGCTGTTCAGGCCCTGGTTGTAAATGTTGTTATTGTAGTCTCAGCAATTGTTTTGGGATGGACAGTTGTATTAGCTTGTGTGCCTTTTTTAATCTGGTTTGTTACGCTTTATTGGGCTTACCAGGCCTACCAGGGAATCTGGATTGAAATACCTGTCATTACCAATTTTATCAAGGGACAAGGTTGGGTTTAAGTTATTCATTTCCGAGATGATTTGGTAATTGTTTAGGTCGTTGTATTCAAACCTGACGAAAGACGGTGGACGAACGATAAAAACCTTGTTCTATCGTTTCATTCGTCCACCGTCGTTCGTCATTTGCCTTTTTTAACGGTTACGTTGAATTACCAAATCCTCTCATTCCCATTGGGAGAACTCAATTTTGCCCATTCCATTAAAAAGATGGGAGATTACCCCCCGCGCTCCCGATAGCCACTTTACCCAATTTCCGGATTTGCCGCCTCTGATTGTGCAAATCCTTTATAACCGAGGTTTTACCGCCCCTCAAGAAGTTAGAGATTTTTTGGCCCACCGCTGGCCGGATGATAACCCTTTGCGCTTAAAAGGTATGCCCCAGGCCGTAGAACGCCTGAGTCAAGCCATTATAAAACAAGAACCCATAGCTGTTTATGGCGACTATGACGCTGATGGCGTTACCGCCACCGCGCTGATGATGCAAGTCCTCACGGCTTTGGGCGGTCAACCCCAGGCGTATATCCCCAACCGCTTTGATGAGGGTTACGGCCTAAACAACGAGGCTCTGGCCGAATTAGCCGAACGCGGGGTAAAAGTTGTTATCACGGTTGATTGCGGCATTCGTTCAATTGACGAGGTGGCTTACGGCAATAGTTTGGGGCTGGATATTATCATTACCGACCACCACACTGTGGGTCAAGAAATCCCCCCGGCTCTGGCTGTTATCAACCCCAAACAGCCGGAGTGCGCTTACCCATTTAAAGAGTTGGCCGGAGTGGGTCTGGCGTATAAAGTAGCCCAGGCGCTTTTTCATGCCGATGTGTTAAAAGAACATCGTAGCCAATCTAATCTGCATGAAAATAATCTTCTTGACCTGGTTGCCCTGGGTACAGTGGCCGATTTAGCCCCGCTGTACGGCGAAAACAGAAAATTGGTAAACCAGGGTTTGCATTGGCTTAACCGCTCTCTAAGACCGGGGTTGGCCGCCCTGATGACTCAGGGAAACGTCGGGTCAAACAAAAAAATAACCGCCGGTACTATTGGTTTTACCATTGGACCGCGCCTAAACGCAGCCGGCCGGCTGGACAGCGCCCTGGCCGCTTACCAGCTCTTAATGGTCAAAAACGGACCCGAAGCAACCCCCCTGGCCACGGAGTTAGACCAGCAAAACAAAGAGCGACAAAGATTAACCGAGTACACCGTACAAATAGCCCGTCAAGCTGTTCTGGCTGATAAAACGCACAATCTTCTCCATTTTGTTTGTCATCCCGACTTTAACCCCGGCGTGGTGGGACTGGCAGCCTCTCGCTTGAGCGAGGAGTTTTATCGCCCCGCGCTGGTTGCCACCCAGGGGCCGGACGTCACCAGAGGGTCGGCCCGCAGCATTCCAGAGTTCCACATTACCGAGGCGTTGGACCAGTGCGCCGATTTGCTGGTACGCTATGGGGGGCACGCCGCCGCCGCCGGTTTTACCGTGGAAAATGAGAAATTACCCGCTCTAAAAGAACGTCTGATGGACATTGCCCAAAATAGTTTGGATATCACACAATTGCGTCCAACGGTTTCTATCGATGGGGAAGTCAATCTGCGCGGCGTGCGTCCCGATTTGATAGAGACTATAAGCAGCCTGCAACCCTTTGGCTACGGCAATCCAACCCCGCGTTTTCTCACCCGAAATCTGCGCATAAAATACAGAAAAACTGTGGGGCTGGAAGGCAAACACCTCAAGCTGGTCCTGCATGATGGCCGTCAAACCTGGGATGGCATTGCCTTTCGGCAAGGGTATTGGCTCGACAAGGTGCATGTGTCTCAAAATATCGACGTTGTTTACAGCCTGGAATTTAACGAGTGGAACAACCAACGACGTATGCAGTTAAACATAAAAGATTTGAGGCCAAGCGAATGATGAAACCGGCTATCATTGTCCACGGGGGAGCCTGGGACATCTCCAAAGATGAACACCAGGCCCACAAAAACGGCTGCCGTCTGGCCGCCCAAACCGGCTATAAAATTCTGGCCGGGGGCGGTTCGGCCCTGGACGCCATTGAGACGGCAGTGACCATTAAGTTAATTGCCATCTACCCCGCTGCGTTTCCACTTTGCCAAAAAAGCCTCAATGTCCACGCCCTCGGCTTTTGCTCCGTCCAGCCATTCGTCTTGCGTTAACCGCTCGGCCTCATCATGCGGGCCAAGATAGCCAAACTCGCCTTGGGGACACATATAACTTGCGGCCAGCACATACGGCAGGTTGTGTTTATTGTCGATGACTACCCCATACAAAGGCGGCAAGCCCCGGAAAAACACCCCGCTCATTTCCACAGACGGCTTTGAAATTTTGTAAAAATCACCGGCTAAAAGTTTCATCTCACACTGCCAGACAAGGTTTTTTTATTCTAGCATACCTGTCGATTGCTGACAATAACCCTTAAAACACGCTTTATCATACGCTTACCCTACAAATCTCCGTTGAAGCGCAATATCCCACTTTAGTATTATTGAAAACCCCCATAGCAAATGATACAATAAAATTGTGGTTTGCGCTTTGCGCTTGATAGTGTTCAGTTTAGCCACATTGTAATATTAACATCGCTATTAAATTGTGTCCCAAAAATGGGTGTGTTTTGGGACAGTTTTGGGACACTCAATTGCCATGAAATCTGGTATATTAAGAACTAAGTAATCATCTAACAATAAGTTCCTGCAAAAGGAGTTAAAAAGTACACTTTTTGACTCCTAAAATGGAAAGTTATTTTTGGACGGTCACTAAGTAAGGAGAAGAGAGGGAAGTCGCTTTAACCGCATTTACGACCAAAATCCAGAAAGTGAGTTGAAGTATGAAACGCCGCCCTACTCTGCTATTTGATGTTTTAGCCTATATTTCAATCTATCCCGTGCTCATTTTTGTTCTGGTTTTTACCGGGCTGGGATGCAGTTTAATTTTTAACCTGGTCCCGCGCTTAACCAACGCCGGTGAGCCTGCCCCTGTCCGCATTCGTCGATTGGCTGCGCTGCCAACTATTCTCCCTGTGCCAACTATGGCCGTATCGTCCCAAGAAACCGCCGGCGCCTCGCTCGAAATTCAGAAACAAACGCTGCCCGCTACCGAAGCATCCGAATCGGTTGCTGCGGCTGGTCCGGCTTCTAACGCCGCCGGCATAACTGCCGCCGCTGCCCCATCGCAAGTCGATTTACAGGAACAGGCCGCCGAACCCGTGTCGCCGGCAAATGACACTGCCTCCCTCTCCCAATTTGCCGAACCGGCGGAAGACGCAAATGCCCCCCCAGTAACAGCCAATCTACCAACGCCCACTCCGACCATCGCTCTGGATTTCTCCGGTTTTTCCGGCGATAACAATCAGGAACCGATGCCCACCCGTACCCGACGACCCAGCCCTACCCCCACGCCGCAAGGTATCTTGGACGAATTGATGTCTAGCTTGATGAGCGCCATCAGCGAATCGGCTGCTACCCCTGTTATCCGCCGGGTCGCTGCTCTACCAACATTAACTCCCACGCCAACCGGCACCGCTACGCCCACGCCCACATCCACTCCAACAGACACGCCCACCCCCACCCAAACCCCGCTGCCCACCGATACCCCCATCCCCACCCAAACCCCGCTGCCCACCAACACCCCTGTGCCTACCGAAACCCCTGTACCCACCGACACTCCAACTGCCACCCCTATCCCTCCTCCAACGGCAACGCCTCTACCCACAGCCACCCCGCTGCCGGAGTACGATTTCTTGTTGGGCGAGTTTTTTAATAGCCCCACCACCAATTCATTCCTGGTCATGTACGTGGCAATTGTCGACATTAATGAAATCCCTATTGGCGATATGAAAATTGTCGGCACCCGGCTGGATCACAATTTAACCTACGAAAGCCCTCTCTCAACGTGGTTTTATGAGGGGTACAACGCGCCCAGCAACGTTATCAAGAGCGGCAACGTTAAGTTTGAACCGCCCGGCGGCATCGAAGACGTATCCTGGCTTTTTTATCTGGCCGACGCCAACGGCAACCGTATGTCAGATGATATTCCCTTTGATACCAAGCAAACCGACAAACAGTGGTATTTTGTTAAATTTAAGCGAAAGTTCTAAACTCGCTTGAGGAAAATACTATATCCCTACATTGTGTAGAGGCTTGTCAACCAGCAGTTGGCGAGCCTTTTTTATTTATGGGGTAAAAATCGACGTTTAGCGCAAAAGTGTCGATATTTGATATCTCTTTCTTGTGACAAATATCACTAGGGGTGTATAATACAGTGCGGCGTTACTCGTAATGGATGCAGTCGCTTATGGCAACTACACTAGACTTGTTCCCTAATAAGATTATCTCGTTTGTAGGACACAGATTCACACAGATTATTTTAAAAACAAAGAAGAAAATCTGTGTTTATCTGTGAAATCTGTGTCCAAATTTCCTAATCTGCTAATTGGGGAACAACTCTACTAATTAAATTCGTGGAAAGTTAAATTCTTAAAAACCGTTAGCTACCCCTAAAATGGGTTTTACCTTGTTCCCTCTTCTCATTCCCAAACCGAAGTTTTCACTACCGGACGCTTTTAAGGGGTAGGTTGGGTTGAGCCAAAAGCATCTGATAATCGGCGCTATGTTGGGTTTCATTACCTGCTTTTAAGCATAATTTTGAGCGAAACCCAATAGCTTTTGGGCGGATAGTCAGTGTTCACCCATTCAACCCAACCTACTATTAAAAGTGTACGGTAGCAAACCGAAGTTTGGGAACGAGAAGAGGGAACAAGAAAGAGTATCTTTCGGTTTTTGGCTTTCCTACAACCCTTTAAGGAGATATTCAAATGAAGATTACTAAAGAAACAGCTTTAAAATATCATGAAGACGGGCGGCCCGGTAAAATCGAGGTCACCGTTACCAAACCGGCCAGAACTCAGCTTGACCTGTCTCTGGCCTATACCCCCGGCGTAGCAATACCGGTGCTTGAAATTGCCAAAGACCCAGACACTGCCTATCGTTATACGGCCAAAGGCAATCTGGTGGCCGTTGTTTCTAACGGCACTGCCATTTTGGGGTTGGGCAACCGTGGACCGCTTGCTTCCAAGCCGGTTATGGAAGGTAAAGGCGTCCTTTTTAAACGATTTGCTGATATTGACGTGTTTGATATTGAAATAGACTGCGTTGACCCGGATGAGATTATCAACGTGGTGCGGGCCATGGCCCCTACCTTTGGCGGCATTAATCTGGAAGATATTAAAGCGCCGGAGTGTTTTTACATTGAAGAACAACTTAAGGAGATGCTGGATATTCCCGTCTTCCATGACGACCAGCACGGCACGGCTATTATTGCCACGGCCGGCCTGATGAACGCTTTGGAAATTGTGGGCAAAGAGTTTGCCAATATACAAATTGTAGTCAATGGAGCCGGCGCATCGGCCATTTCCTGCGCTGAAATGTTTATTTTGGCCGGGGCCAAGCGAGAAAATATCACTCTGGTCGACTCGCGAGGAGTCATCCACAGTGGCCGTGATGCGGGGATGAATAAATACAAGGCCCGTTTTATGAAAGAGACCGACGCCCGTACCCTGGAGGATGTTATGCAAGGAGCCGATGTTTTTCTTGGCCTGTCGGTTGCCGACACGGTTACCCAGGATATGGTTCGCTCTATGGCCGACCAGCCTATCATCTTTGCAATGGCAAACCCCGACCCGGAAATTAAATACGAGTTGGCTAAAGAGGCTCGCCCCGACGCCATTGTGGCTACCGGACGCAGCGACTATCCCAACCAGGTCAACAATGTGCTTGGTTTTCCCTTCATCTTTCGGGTCGCGCTTGATGTGCAAGCACGCCAGATTAACGATGAAATGAAACTGGCCGCGGCCAAGTCTCTGGCCGCTTTAACCCACGAAGACGTACCCGATTCTGTGCTTAAGGCGTATAATCTGGAAAGCCTTAAATTTGGGCCTGAATACATTATCCCCACACCCTTTGACCCGCGTGTTTTGCTATGGGAGGCCCCTGCCGTAGCTGAAGCCGCCATAAAAACCGGCGTTGCCCGTCGCCCAATAGATATAGACGTTTACCGCGAACAACTAGAGGCGCGTTTGGGCAAAGGTTGGGAATTGATGCGCCACATTATGAACAAGGCTCGCCATAATCCCAAGCGCGTTGTCTTTGGCGAGGGAGAAGACCCCAAAATTATTCGGGCTGCCGCTATAGTTGAGGGAGAGGGAATTGGTCAACCTATTCTACTTGGTCGTCCTGATGTAGTACGGCAAAAAATTGAAGAGCTTGGTCTTGAATTTGAGCCAACAATCATCAATCCTCAAACTAGCGAACAGTTTGAGAATTATTGTCAAGTGCTGCTTAAGCAACGCCAGCGCAAAGGCGTCACCTTAAGCAGGTCTCATGCATTGGTGCGGCGGCGCAGCTATTTTGGCCCTATGATGGTGCAGATGGGCGACGCCGATGCCTACGTATCGGGCTTGCTCCACGACTACCCTTCAATCATTCGTCCGGCTCTGGAAATTATTGGCACCGCCCCGGATGTACATAAAGTGGCCGGAATGTACATTATGATTGTTAAAGACAAAGTCTACTTTTTTGTCGACACAACAGTTAACATTGATCCCAGCGCCGAAGACCTGGCCGAAATTGGTTATTTGGCTGCCAGAGAAGTGCGCCGTTTGGATATGGAGCCTCGTTTGGCGTTGCTTAGCTTCTCTAACTTTGGCAGCACGCGCCACCCCTTTTCCAACAAGGTTCGGCAGGCCGCCGAGTTATTGAAAGAACGTTTTCCTGATTTAGCTGTAGATGGCGAGATGATGGCCGATACTGCCGTAAGGCCCTCTCTGGTTGACGAGTTGTATCCCTTTAGCCAGGTTAGAGACGCCAACGTACTCATCTTCCCTAGTCTGGAAGCGGCTAATATTTCTTACAAACTTATGCAACGACTCGGCGGCATTGAAACCATTGGGCCGGTGCTGCTGGGGATGAACAAGCCGGTTCATATACTACAACGCGGCGCGGAAGTCCGCGATATTGTCAATATTGCCGCTATGGCCGTTATTGACGCTCAAAGCCGGGAGTAGTTAGTTTGCCGGCAGTAGAATTTGCTCTGAGGGGGTTTGTAACCCCCAAACGCTGCTTGTAAACCGGCTTGGAGCCAAACAAATTGGGTCTACTGAGTTTGAACAACAAAACACGTCCATGTGTTTGGTACACCACACATGGACGTGTTTATTTTCAGTTGAGATGCCCTCATTTGATTTAAAAGGGATCGTTGGGTAAAGTATTGCTTCAATTACTTAACTCAAGTTGCCACCTGTATCATCAAACCGGGGAGTAGGAAGTAAGCAGTAGGGATTAGGGGTAAAATCTTCATACTCCCTACTCCATACTCCCTACTCCATACTTCCTACTTCTGGCTTACTTGGCGCTGAATCATTGATTTTCTGACTGTTGGTTGGTCAGGTAGCAACTTGGGTTACTTATGGAATGGATGTCTCAGAAATTGCTAAAACCGTGGATGGATTATGAACAACAAATACGAAATTACGCAATACAACCAACAAACAGGACCCAAAAAGATTTGGCTTTATCTTAATGTTGCGCTGGCCCTAACCTTGATTGCGGTGGGAGCGAGCATGTTGCTTAGGACAAGTCAACAATCATTGGCAAGTAAACCAGACGCCTCTAACAACGTTGGCCAACCACAGGCGGATATTGCTCCTGAATTTACTTTAATCTCGCTCACCGGCGAGAATGTTGCCTTAAGCGACTATGCCGGACAAGTGGTGATGATAAATATGTGGGCCACATGGTGTCCTCCCTGCAAAGCAGAAATGCCGGAAATTAATGCCTTTTACGAGGCTCACAAGCAAGAAGGATTTGTAGTGCTGGCTGTTAACAATCAAGAGGACGCCATCACAATCAATGAATTCATTCAGGCCAACGGCTTTACCTTTCCCGTTCTGCTGGATACTCAAACCGAGGTGGTAGACCTTTACCGGGTACAAGGGTTGCCCACCAGCTTTATTATTGACCGCAATGGTTTTATTCAGCACACCCAAATTGGCGAGATTACACTTGAAGAATTAGAGGCCATTGTAGGACCGTTGTTGTAAAATGAAACTGCCTCTTGCGATACGTATAGCTACCCAGAAAAGTTCTTTCCATTGATGTTAGTGGTTTTCTGATGCGTGATGCGTGAAATTCCCTTACGCATCATTCATTACGCATATTGTGGGCAAAAACTTTTCTGAAGGACTATAATACGTGACATACAATAGCAGGCTTCGGTGGGGTATTGTTGGTATTTGCCTTACCGCCTTTATTGCCATTGCCGTTCTCTCTGCTCAAATATTTGAGCATGTTCCCCACTCTGAAGATGAAGTAGCTTATATTTTTCAGGCCAAAGTTTTTGCCCAACACCGGCTGACGGTCCCCACACCCGCTTTAGATGACGCCTTTTGGTCTCCATTTGTGGTTGATTACCAGGGTAAACGTTTTGGCAAATACCACCCCGGCTGGCCTCTTTTGTTAAGCCTGGGGGTTGGTTTGGGCGTGCCCTGGTTAGTTAACGCCGTATTAGCCGCCCTCACTCTGGCCTTGATTGCCTGGCTTGGACACTCTTTTTATTGCCGTGGCGGCAGAGATGCCCCCTGTTACCTCCCTGTTATGGCCGCCGGGTTAGGACTGGTCACACCCGGTTTTTTATTCCTCTCAAGCTCGCTGCTATCCCATACCGCTTCGCTCTTTTGGGTAACATTGGCTCTGGTCGGCCTCTTTTACTTAACCGCAGAACGCAGCGTGGAGCCTGTTTTGTTGACTTCTCTCACCCTACGACATCGCTGGGCCTATGCCGCCTTAACCGGCCTGGCCTTGGGGGCGACGTTTGTCACCCGCCCTTTTGCCGCTCTTGGCATTGGGTCGGCAATAGGTTTTTTTTTGTTAATCCTCATTGTGCGCGGCGAACTTAAATGGAGCGCGTTACTCTGGATTGCGTTGGGCGGATTACCCGTTGCCGCTCTGTTGCCGTTGTATTGGCAGGCCGTCGCCGGCAGTCCAACCTTTAACGGCTACGTGCTGGTTTGGCCCTATGACCGCATCGGTTTTGGGCCGGATATTGGCCCTTACGGTTACACGTTGCACAATGCCGTCTTCATCAATACCCGCCTTAAGTTTACTACCCTGGCGACGGGGCTATTTGGCTGGCTGGGCTGGAGCAATCTTCTTTTTCTGCCCGTTCCATTTTTGGCCGGATGGGCCAAACGTCAAGATCGGCCCGGTCGACAAGATTTTCCCAACCATCAAGGGTGGACCACTTATCGGGATTGGCCCAACCGCTGGGATTGGTTGCTCTTGAGTATCATTTTAGGCGTGGTTGTTATCCATAATTTTTATTGGGCGTTTGGCGGCGCGGATGGAGGGTTTCCGCGTTATTATTATGATGCCTTACCGGGTATGCTGCTGCTGACGGCTCGCGGCATTCAGATTTCCGTTCAGTTTCTAAGGCAGAAGCGTATTGTTTTGCCTTTGCACTGGCTGGTTATTGGGCTGGTAGCCGGCTTTGTTGGCTACAACCTTGTCTGGAATTTACCGTCCCTTTTGGCGGCCCAAAAGGGAAAATACAACATCACGTCTGCGCCGCTGGAAGTTGTGGAGCAGGCCGACCTGTTGCAACCGGCTTTAATTTTGATGAAAGATGTGGAGAGTTGGAGCGATTTCGCCGCGCCTTTTGCGGCCAATAGCCCAACGCTTGATGGCCCCGTTGTGTACGCCATCGATTGGGGGCCGGAGATGACGCAGCAGTTGCGAAGGCAGTTTGAGGAGCGAACCTGTTGGGAGTTACAGGGAGAAATGTTGCAACCTTGCCCGGCTCAGTGACCGGTTTCTAATAATAGTCGCGTATATATGTGCCATTATTTAGAAAGATATAAGCCATACCATTGGTTGCCCCATCGCTGTCGCGTAAAATAAAGCCTTTATCAAAATGTTGCAGCATGATATGCTTGGAGTTATCGGCCCAATAAACTCTTGCTCTGGTGCTGCTGTCAAAATCTACCGGCAGCCCCAGTTTGTCCTTAACGCCGGTTTCAAAGCACCACACCTCGTTAAAGTTGTCAAAAATGGGTTTGTCTAAGCCCTGACCGTCAAAGCAGAAGTTGTGATCTAACCCGGGCCAGGGTTCGCTTGGAAAAGATTGCCAGGCGCCGGTTCCGGCTTCCCCGCCCAGCGGCGTTCCGTAGGCTGCAATTACCTTGTTCTCAAGGTCGCTACTTAAGAAAAATAAGTGGCCGTACTCAAACCACTGTTCGACAAAATAGACCGAATCGGCTTGCAACTGCCTTTCTTCGCGGGGACACCCCAGTTTGTTCTGGTACTTTTTCCAGAGATTAAGAAAAACGCCGTCGCCGGCTACGCTCTTATTGCACAGCGATTCTTGAGCAGACGACGCCGGAACGGGAGCAGGGTTTGGGGAAGATGCGACTGATGATGCGGCATCGGGCGCAGATGGAGCCGGGGAAGAAGATTGTGGCGCAGGTGCAGATGAAGATGGAGAAGACAAAGAGGTTTGTGGAACAGGCGTAAATGTGGCAGTGGGCGGCGCTGTAGGAACAGGCGTAAAAGTTTCGGTTGGCGGCGGTCCGGGGGTGAATGTGGCGGTTGGCGTATCAGTAGGCAAGGGTACTGGCGTAATTGTGGGTGTATTGGTGGGCAAAGGGGTTGGCGTAGCAATAGCCGAAGGCTCGGCCGTAAAAACAGCGGTTGCAGGCCAGGTTGGCGTTGGAGAAGGGGGTCGAGTGGGCGAAGGAATAGATGCCACTTCTTCCGGAACAACCGTAAAAACACGATAGCCGCCAACAAATAAAACGCTGACCAGGAGTACGGCCAATACAATCCGGTCTGTAACAATAAGCAGCGAACCTAACTCTTTAAGCGATTTGGGTCTTTTATCGGCGTCTTTCCAGTCACTGCGTCGAAATAAAAAGATGTCAAGCGCGGTAATGACAATAGCCATCAGCACGCCAACCGCCAGAGCTATAAAAGCTGATAACCACAGCGTTCTAACAAAAACCTTAACGTATTCGAGGATGTAATAGAAAAAAACTGTCATCAAGCATTACCCGGTCTTATTACCAAGCCGGTATTATGCTTTACAGTTTCATCAATGGCAAATCCACCGGTCGGCCAAATCTCAGCTTTGAGAAATTGTTCAAACGATCAGTCGGTAGCAGCCAGGGCTACATATGCCACACAATAATCTGACTTTACAACGTAACCGGCTCCTGGAACTCGCCCAGAGTCTCCTTCATCACTTCGATAATCTCGCCCAGGCTGCAATAAGCCTGCACGGCTCGCATCATCGTAGGCATCACGTTCTGGCCGCTTTGGCAAACGTCTCGAACCTCATTCAAGGCCGCCTCCACCTCAACCGCATCCCGTTCTTGTTTGACCTGAGCCAGACGTTGTAGCTGCTCGTCTCTGGCCTCCGTGCGGTAGGAATGTAGCTCGACTTCGGGAATCTTCTCTGCTTCGTCTTCTACCCGATATTTGTTAGCGCCGACTTTGACAATCTCGCCGTTCTGCACCTTGCGCTCGTACTCATACGCTTGCCGGGAGACCTTTTGTTGCACCAGCCCCTCGCTCACGGCCTTGACAATCCCGCCCCACTCCTCATCAACCTGGCGCATCTCGGCCACAATCCGCTGCTCCATCTCCGCGGTTAGCCGCTCTATGTAGTAAGACCCGGCCAGCGGGTCAACCGTGTCGGACAGGCCAATCTCGTCGGCCAAAATTTGCATGGTGCGCAGCGAAATAAGCTGGGCCTTGGGCGTGGGGATGGTGTAGGCTTCGTCGTAGCAGCATAACGCGCTGGTTTGAGTCCCGCTCAGGGCTGCGATGAGGGCGTAGTAGGCCCCGCGCACAATGTTGTTCTCCGGCTCCTCGATGGTTAGCCCGCTGCCGCCGCCGCCGGCAATCATCTTCATTTGCATAGTACCGGGCTTTTGCGCCCCAAACTCCTCTCTCATAATTTTGGCCCACAACCGGCGACCAGCCCGGAACTTGGCAATTTGCTCCCACAAGTTGCCGTAGATGTTGAAGTTAAAGGAGATTCGCCCGGCAAAGTCATCGACAGCCAAACCCCGGCCCACCACCTCCTGGATGTAGGCTTTGGCAATAGCGTAGGCGTAACCGATTTCCTGGGCCGGAGTCGCGCCCGACTCCCGAATGTGATAGCCGCACACGCTGACCGGGTAGTAGCGCGGCGCTTCTTTGGCGCAAAACTCCAGCGTATCCCCCGTCATCCGCAGCGACGGCTCGACCGGAAAAATCCAGGCTCCCCGGCCAATGTACTCCTTCAGGATATCGTTTTGGGTGGTTCCGCGCACTTGCTCACGCGGCACGCCGTACTTCTCGGCGGTAGCCAGGTACATTGCCAAAATAACGGGCGTCACGGCGTTAACCGTCAGCGAGACGCTGATTTTGTCGATGGGAATGTCTTTGAAGGCCACTTCCATATCGCGCAGTGTGTCAACGGCCATCCCCACCCGGCCCACTTCGCCCTCGGCCAGCGGGTCGTCAGAATCCAGCCCCATTTGCGAGGGCAGATCAAAAGCAACGTTCAGCGCGTTTTGTCCATTCTCAATCAAAAAGCGAAAACGCTCGTTGGTTTCCTGGGGCGTGCCAAAGCCGGTGTACTGGCGCATTGTCCAGGGTCGATAACGATACATATAGCGGTGAATACCCCGGGTAAAGGGATACTCCCCCGGCTGGCCCAGTTCTTGCTCAAGGTCCAGGCCGGCAATATCCTCCGGGCCATAAGTTGGTTTAACTTCAATACCCGATTCCAAAACGACCGGGCGCAGATCACTTTCATTAACAGCCATTTTTGTACCTCCTTGGTAGCTGAAATTGGAGATCAGTAACTGGTAATTAGTAATTGGTAATTGGACATTCATAATTACTAATTACCAATTACTAATTACTATAATTTAACGTGGAGCAACACTCCTTACAAACTCAGCGATATCATCCAGCGGCGAAGCGGTGGGGAAGACGGCATTGGCCCCCAACTCCTGCAACTTGAGGCGATCTCCGTGCGGGATATTGCCCCCAATAATCACGGCGACATCCTCCATCTCTTCTTCTCGTAAACGTTTCATTAGCTTCTGGGTCAATTCAATGTGCGCCCCGGACAAAATCGACAGCCCGATAATATCCACATCCTCTTGCAGGGCCGCCTCTACAATTTGATCGACCGTTTTGTGCAGCCCGGTATAAATTACCTCGCAACCGGCATTGCGCAGGGCGTGGGCCACTACTTTGGCCCCTTTGTCGTGTCCATCCAGACCCGGCTTGCCAATCAAAACCCTAAGCGGGCGTTGTTGTGTCATTAGTGTTTCCTCCATTAAAAAACAGTTTGGTGAGTTCAGTGGGTTTATTGAGTTCAGTGAGTTTATTGAGTTCAGTGAGTTTATTGAGTTCAGTGAGTTTATTGAGTTAGGTGAGTTATAGGATTACCCCACAAGATTTGCGCTGCTCACGAGAATCTTTGCTCATTATTCATTATTCATTTGCGGCTTGCTGCGTTATAGTATTACCTCGCAACATTTGCGTCGTCCGCGAGAATTATTATCCACAGATGAATACAGATTTTCACAGATTCTTTTTCTTTTTGATTTTTTATCTGAGTTTATTTGCTCATTACTCATTGTTCATTGTTCATTTGCG
>JAJRVO010000133.1 GCA_024277275.1 Chloroflexota bacterium | reverse complement strand
TCCCTTCCGTGGTGTTCATAAAGATTATTTGGGTCAGTATGTGGCAATGTTTGAGTGGGCGCACAACCTCAAGCGGGTCACGAGCGATTTCTTGCGAACCTTGATGGTACCCCATTTCACCTATTCTCCTACATGAGCCTTCATTTTTTAATGTGCGAAATGTAGGCTTAGTACCTTAGCAGTTGAATCCTTGTCTTTTGGGCAAGAAAATTTTGTAAAATCGGGGAGTAGGGAGTAGGCAGTAAGGAGTAAGGATTTCCCCCCTACTTCCTACTTCCTACTCCCTACTTCTTACTTCCCGCCTGTTTGGTTCTGGCTTGTCCAGGTTAGGAGTTACGCAGTTCTGCTCAAAGCAGGTTTGCAACCTGCGTTTTGGCCTAAAAAGAGGTATTTAACGCTCCAACCGAGGGTTGCAAACCCCCTCCAAGCATCCAACTGCGTAACTCCTAATGCTAACTTCATTAGCTGTCTACCGCCGGTATATGACCATTGGCGTTACTTTACCCGTGCCGTTTACGGCCTGAAAAAGGGTTTCGGTTTGAAAGGCTTTATCCAGCGCCTGGGCCAAGTCGGCCAATAAATCGTCCGCAGACTCAATGCCCACAGCCAGCCGAACCAGACTATCGCTAATGCCAATCTCTGCTCGTTCCTCGGTAGAGAGTTCATAATAGCTGACCAACGCCACCTGCTCTACCAGCGACTCCACGCCGCCCAGGCTGGGGCCAATGTATGGAATTTGGAGGTGGTCGATAAATTGACCTGTGCCTTCAAAGTCCGACTCCAATTCAAAGCTGACCACGCCCCCAAAATTCGACATCTGCTCAACGGCTACTTCATAATCCGGGTGGCTGACCAGGCCGGGATAAAAGACTCGGCGCACGGCGGGGTGCTTGACCAAAAAGTGAGCCACTTTGTCGGCGGTTTGGTTTTGACGCTGAACCCGCAACTCTAACGTTTTTAGGCCGCGCAGCAGTAAGTAAGCCGTATTGGGGTCGCTGATATCGCCAAATATGCCTTGCGTTTCTTTGATAGCCCCAATCATATAATCTGAACCAACCACTACCCCGGCCAACAAATCGTTGTGGCCGCCCAGATACTTGGTAGCCGAATGGATCACAAAATCAACCCCAAACTCCAGCGGGCGCTGATTGATGGGCGTGGCAAAGGTGCTATCCACAATGGTTTTAATGTTGTGTTGTTTGGCAATGGCGACCAGTTTTTTCAAATCCAGGACGCGCAGATAAGGATTGGTTGGCGATTCGGAGAAGATGACCTTGGTATTGGGGCGGATTGCCGCCTGCAAAGCTTCATAATCGCCCATAGGCACCTGAGTAGCCTCTATGCCATATCGAGACAGATGCTTGGTGACAAACTGGCGCGTTCGCCGGTAACTGTCATCGGTTATGATGATGTGGCTCCCCGCCGAGAGCAGGGTAAAGAGGGTGGTGGTGATAGCCGCCATACCGCTGGAAAACAGGCAGGCCGCTTCGCCGTTATCCAGGTCCGCCAGCTTGGCTTCCACAGCGGCAATGGTGGGGTTGCCATAACGCCCGTACTCGTCGCGCTCGGTGTTGTCGCCCCATATTTGAGCGTCCATAAAGTCGATCAAATCCTGGGTGTTTTCAAATGTATAGGTGCTGGTTTGGACAATGGGCGTTGTAAGAGCGTGATGCGGTTTTACGCGCTTTTCGCCGGCGTGAACAACTCGGGTGCTTAAATTTTTGTAGGTCATTAATCTCTCCTTACGCTAAACCTGCTAATAAAAAAGGGCCTCTCGCTGTCAGATGAGAGGCCCTATCGAGTCAGGGTGCAAAATAAAAACCCCCTTCCCGAAAGAAGAGGCTTGCGTACCGTTGCAATTGCTCTCATCTTCCAGAACTTGCTTCTGCCGGAATTGGCACCGAAAACCGGATAAACAATATTTGCTGTTTACGCGGTAAGGTTGCCGGAGTTTCACAGGGCCGGTCCCTCCACTCCTCTGGATGAGTATAGAATTTAGGTAACTACCTACCTTGAGCCAAATACGGCGCTTTAGTACGGGTAATTGGTTATTAGTAAGCCGTTTCACTTAAGTGATTGGGCCAAATTACCAATTACCATTTACTAATTACCGCTATACTCAACATCCAAGTTAGCACAGCTAGGTAGTTACGAATTTAGTTTTTAATGGGCGACAACCAAATTGTCGAACTGACAGCGATAATACCACATCTTGTAGGTGTTTGTCAAGCGTTTTTTTGAAAACCGCAACAAGACCTTAATCTCTTTGACACTATTTACCACTCCTTCTACAATAAGTTGATAGGAGTGGGTAACAATGTGCGCCCTGGCTACTAATCGACAGGCTACTATTGTCAGAACAATTAAATCAACCGATGTGCGCAGCCTTATGCGTTTAATTGACACGGCATGGCGGGTGCATCTGCGTATTGCGCCGGTTGATTTGCTGGCTAAGGTTAAAGACTTACCCGGCTTTTTGGCTGAAGATAAGGTTGGCCTGCGTGGATTTATGATGATGGATCCCTTGCAGCCGGATATTGCTTTAATTGTAGCGGCCGGTTTGCGCGATACGTGGGGCGTTAAACCCTATCTGGATTTACTGTTGCCAAAGGTTGAACAGGCTGCCATCAACTATGAGCTTCCGGGGTTGGTTTATATTGGCAATGCAGCGTGGCTGGTTGATGACCTGAAATCCTGTGGCTTTGAAACACGGGAGTTGATTGTCGCTTTTGAGCGGATGGGCATTGACCCCCCTCCCAAACCCGCCCCCACCCCTGCGCGGATTCGCGCGGCTCATTACAATGATTTGCCAACTTTGTTAACCCTTGACAGGCTGGCCTTTAGTCACATTTGGCACAAATCATTCGGTAACCTCAGCGAGGCCCTGTCTAAAGCTGTTTCCTTTGCCGTAGCCCTGGTCGATGACCGGATTGTGGCCTATGAGTGGTGCGAGATATATAAAGAACACGCCCACCTTACCCGCCTGGCCGTACACCCCAATTACCAGGGACACGGTATTGGGGCGCAGCTTCTCCATCAAGCCATCGTCGATGCCCTGGAAGGGGGAGCTGATTTGATTACCCTGAATACGCAGGAAGAAAACCGCCGGTCTCAGGCGCTTTATGAGCGCTTTGGTTTTGTCAATACTAAACAGCGTATGCCTGTGCTTTGGAAGGATTTGAAATAGGTCAGTTTTCGATTATCACCGGCCCCAACTCAACCCGACCAACCTCGGCGGCATTTTGGGCGGGGTCGTACCAGATAATAAGTGGGGTGTATTGGCCGGGGGGTGTATCGACCGGCAAAGCGAGGTCGTACACATCCGAGATTATCTCGCCCGGACGCCAGGCGGTGGTGGGATAGGCAAAGTGAACGGGTACGGCGTCAACCACGGCCTTAACCTCTCCGCTTGGGGTGAGCAGTCGAGCAGACACCTTTAAGTCGGCGGCAATAGCATTGGTCGCTTGCCAAAAGAGCGTTAAGCGTACTGGGGCCGGTCCTGACCCGGTGTGCGACGGGCGGGAGAGGGTATACCCCAGGAGTATAATCTCCGGGGTTATGGTTTGGTTCAGAGTAAATGAAAAGTCGGGAGGCTGCGTTACCGGCTCCGGTTCGACTCGGATAAGCGGGCCGGTTGCGCTAAACGACCAGCGTTCAGTTGCGTCGGGCAACTCGCGGGTCAGGTAGACGGTTTTGCCCGCAGCCAATAAATTTTCGACGGCAGTTAGCCGGTCTGTTTCTAAATCGGCGGCCACGGTTTCTATATCGGGCCGTCGATTTTCTGTTTGTTGAAAGTAACGGAGCAGGGTCATCTCTCCTAAAATGCCCACAACGGCAGAGTTATCGCCGAGCGGCTGCCGGAGCATATCGAGGCCGTAGTCGTGAACCTGCCAGGTGTAGGTTTGACTGATGACGGC
>JAJRVO010000132.1 GCA_024277275.1 Chloroflexota bacterium | reverse complement strand
GTAAGGAATCGGGATTAAATAACTGTCTCATTTCAGAGCGCAGTAAATGGTAATTAGTAATTAGGGATTGGCTTAATAACCAATTACCATTTACCAATTACAATGTTGAGGGACAGTTATTTAATTCTCATTACTAAGTATCCTCGTCCCTACACATCCCACGAATTTGAAGGGGATACATTTATAAGCTATTTCAACCGTCGGCAAGAGGGCTTCAAGAGTGGCTTGTCGACGGTTCTTTATTACGCTAAATTACTCAAATTATGCGACACTACTCTCAGACTTGGGTAGAGTCCTCTATACTGGGCATAAACCGGCTCATATTTGGCGACACTTTCCGCTTGCGGTACGGTTGAGCCGGTCAGCTTGACACAGGCCTCACAAGCGGCATTCACATCCGGCCACGCCCCGGCCCCAACCCCGGCCAGCAAAGCCGCGCCGTAGGCCGCGCCTTCGGTGGTGTTGACCGTGACCAGCTCAACGTTGAGAACATCGGCCAGAATTTGACGCCACAATTTACTCTTGGCCCCGCCGCCCGAAACCCTCACCTGCTTAATATCTACTAACCCGGCGGATTTCATCAATTCAAAACTATCGCGCAGGCCAAAGGCCACGCCTTCCAGCACGGCCCGGGTGAGGTGGGGTTGGGTATGGCGTACCGTCAGGCCAACAAATGCGCCCCGAGCCAGGGGGTCGGGATGGGGGGTGCGCTCGCCGGTGAGGTAGGGCAGAAATAGCAGTCCCTCGCTACCGGGGGGGATGTCTGCGGCGGGCGCCAGCAGGGCGTCGAAATCAGTGCCGGAAGCCAGCGTGTCTCGATACCAGCGCAGGCTGCCGGCGGCGGAGAGCATCACGCCCATCATATGCCAGCGACCCGGCACAGCGTGGCAAAAGGCGTGCAACCGTCCCTCCGGCTCAATGAAAGGCTCTGCCGCGCCGGCAAAGACCACCCCGGAAGTGCCGAGCGTTAGCGCAACAATCCCCGCTTCTACGGCCCCTACGCCAACCGCCTGCGCCGCCTGGTCTCCGCCGCCGCCAACAACCGGAGCGCCGGCTTTTAAGCCGGTAGCCTGAGCGGTTGCTTCCGAAACGAGTCCCGTCACTTCCGGCCCTTCGTGGGTAGGCGGCAGCCATTCCGCCGGAATTTCCAACGCTTCCAAAACCTCCGTCGACCAATTGCGGCTTTTAACATCCAGCAAGAGCGTTCCGGCGGCCCCGGCTTTGTCGGTGGCGTAATCGCCGGTTAACTTAAAGCGAATGTAATCTTTGGGCAGCAAAATATGTTTGGCTTTGGCAAATATATCCGGTTCGTGGTCGCGGACCCACAGAATTTTGGGGGCGGTGAAGCCGGTTAGAGCATCGTTGCCGGTTAGCGCAACCAGGCGTTGTTTGCCCAATCGCTCCCGAATTGCGTCGCACTGGGGGCCGGTGCGCTGGTCATTCCAGAGCATAGCCGGGCGCAAGACTTCACCCGCCTGGTCCAAAAGGGTCAGACCGTGCATTTGCCCGGTCAAGCCAATAGCGGCAATATCTTCGCCGGCGAGGTTGGTTTTGGCTAAAACCTGTTTAATGCTGTTCACCGCGCCGTTCCACCAGTCGGCGGGGTCTTGTTCGCTCCACAGGGGTTGGGGGGTAGAGAGAGGCAGTTCTGTGGCAGCAACGCCGGCAACATCGCCCTTTTCATCAATTAACAGGGCTTTAACGCCGGTGGTTGATGAGTCGATACCTAAAAAGTAAGTCATAGTTTTTCTCCTTAATCTTTGTGAGGGGGTTGGTAGCAGTTAACTTTTTTCGCCCTCGGCCAATATTTGAGTCACAATTGCCTCTAATTGCTCCGGGTGTTCTTTTATTTGGGACTGGACGGTGGTGATTATTTCACTTGGCAGTTCAGATTTTAGTTTAGAAAGGAAGTGCGCGGCTCTATCCAGGGTTTCTTTGTTGCTGGCGGGGTGATGAAGGACAAAAGTTACAAGCTCTAATGCTTGCTCTGGTTTTTCTTCATGGAGCAGGGGGGCGGCCAATCCTCCCAGCGCGGCCAGAGTCAATGGAATGGTGTGGATATCTTTGGCAATCTTTAAAGCTTCATAGTAACAATTTTTGCAGGTTTGATAATCTCCCAAAGCGCCGGTTACGTGTCCCAGGTTATTAAGGGCCACAGCAATACCTCTGGGATACCCAACTTCTCGACGCAAAGTCAGGCTTTCTTCCAGCAGTTCTTTGGCGGTTGGGTAATCTTCTTGCCTGTAGGCAAGGTAGCCCAAATTGTTTAAAGCCACGGCTATGCCCTGTTTATTGCCAATGGTCTTATAAATTGCCAGACTTTCCTGGAGGAGTTGTTTGGCTTCTAATTGCTGCTCTTTGTCCAACTCGCTGGCGCGATAGGCCAGGTTGCTTAGAGACCAGGCGATGCCCCATTGATTGTTGGCTTTTCTATATATAGACAGCGCTTTTTCAAGAAGTTCTTTTGACTCCTCGGCCTCTCCCACCTCGCCGGCCAGGATACCCAGGTAATGAAGTGGAGCAGCCATATTCTTGTGGTCATTAAGCCGCTCAAAAATGGCGACACTTTGTTGCAGTAAATTTTTGGCTTCTTCGTAAAGCCCTTGTCGCAACAAAAACCATCCTTGTTCAGCCAGAATTTGCCCGATTAAAGCGATGTTCTTTTTGCCGCTTTTTTCCTGGTCTGCCGCCTGTAGTTTTTCCACGGCTTCTTCAAACGCTTCTGCCCCTTCTTGAAACCAGCTATACATGGCATAAAAATACCACAGACTCTCCAGGCTTTTTTTGATTTGCTTTATCTTTTGTCGACTAATTGCCCAGCGCCAGCATGCTCGGATATTCTCAATTTCTCTGGCAATTTCGGCCAGGGCCTCTTTTTGTTTTGCCCCTTTCAGCTGTTTTTCTCGCTCTTGAAGAAAGGCGGCGTAATACTCGCAATGCCGGTCCTGCGCCTTCTCCGATTCTCCCGGAAACTGCTGTAACTTTTTAGCCGCAAATTGTCGTAAAAGTTGGTGCATTTCATAGCGTCTGGGGGCGCTTCTAATCAGCAAAGATTTGTCAACCAGCGCCGATACAAGAATCAACGAAGCCCCTGTAACTGCTTCTATTGCTTCTCTCCGATATCCGCCTTTAAACACAGATAGCTGCCTAAAGATACGCTTTTCTTCTGTAGAGAGCAGTTGCCAGGAGTGTTCAAACACCATACGCAAACTTTGGTGCCGTTTGGGAACATCTTGCAAAGAAGTCGCCAGAAAATCAAGACTGTGCTCGGCGGTGTACATTCGTTCAATTTCCGCAGTAATTTCCTGGCAGGATAAAACTCGCACCCAACTTGCGGCCAGTTCAATAGCCAGGGGAACGCCTTGAACCAATTGACAAATGCGAATGATATACGGTTTTTCTGCGTCCGTTAGCAAAAAGTCAGAATCAGTTCGGTAGGCCCGGCGTAAAAACAGGGTGACAGCGCTGTAGCCTTCAATCTCAGCAGTTTGGGTATCCGCCGGATAATTCATTCCTTTTACTTCAAACGTCCACTCCCCTTGTAAATTTAATCGCTCCCTGGACGTGACCAAAAATTTTATATTGGGGGCGTGAGTCAAAATGTTTGTCAACAAACTGGCCCGTTTAATCAGATGCTCAAAGTTGTCCATGACCAGAAGTAACTTTTTATTTTTTAACTGGTTGATGAGTTGTTGTTGCGGCTCTTCCTTACCGTCCAAAGAAATGTTAAGACTATCAGCCAGGGTAGGCACAAGAAAATCTGGCGAACTGGCAGAAGCTAATGGGACAAAATAAAGACCGTCACCAAAAAGACCGCTTTGCTCAATTGCCGTTTGGATTGCCAACCGTGTTTTGCCAATACCCCCCGGCCCCACCAGCGTCAAAAGCCGGCAATCGGGGTTTTGGAGACGTTTGGCAATTTCGGCCAGTTCTGTTTCTCGACCAATAAAGGGCGTCGGTTGGGTTGGAAAGTTATGCAAGGGCGCGGCGGCA
The DNA here is from genome assembly GCA_024277275.1 of Chloroflexota bacterium. Classification (GTDB taxonomy): domain Bacteria; phylum Chloroflexota; class Anaerolineae; order 4572-78; family J111; genus JAJRVO01. The sequence goes on along the minus strand of JAJRVO010000132.1, from coordinate 3,220 downwards.
TAAGCAGGCGCGGAGAACTGCTCGCCGGCAAAGAATTGCCCCCCTGATTTTTGGCTTTTTTGCAACTCTTCCCCACGCTGGATGCGTTTGTACAGCGCAGAGGTTTCTTCTGTGGGCGATACGTCTAACTCCTGTTTTAAAATCTGGGCGCATTCTTGATACTGGCGCAGCGCGATGGTGCGTTGGCCGCTCCAGGCGTACAGTTGCATAAGTTGGCGATGAGCTAATTCGTATAAGGGGTCAATCTTTAGCCAGCGTCGGGCGTAAGCAATAGCCGGGTCAAACTCGCCCAGAGCGCTGTGGCAGCGGATTAGACGGGCCAAAGCGCTGGTCAGATCATAGCGGAGATTTTCTGTTTGAAACAGTTGCCATTCGTCAAAACCAGAGCTGTCGCGCAGGCTGAAGCCGGTCAAGAAATCGGCTTGATACAGATTTACCGCCTGGGTTAAGACAGGTATACAAACAGTGCCCGCATAATCCTCTTCCGTAACCAGGCAGGTTGCCAGTTGTTGGCGAAACTGAGTGACGTCTACCCATAAATTCTGGTTATATTCCAGGGCAATTGTTTCTCGATCTGCCTTAAGCCACGGGCCAATCCCCGCTTTATTAAGCGTTACCAAAATACGGCGCAGCGCAGCGCGGGCGCGGTGTTGATCCTGGTTGGGCCAGAGCAAGGTAGCCAGCGTATTACGGCTGTGAGTTTCGGCGGTTACGGATAAATAGGCCATAAGGGCAATTGCTTTATGGCGACTTATTTTTATAGGTGTATCGTCAAGCTCAATTCGAGGTGGACCAAACAAAAACAAAGCCAAATTAGACATTATTGCCCCTTCCTTAGTCACCATTAATTCTATCCCAAATAGAATAAAAAGAAAATAGGATTTATGTGCAATGTTTTTTGCAACGTTTCTGCAACGTTTCCGAGACGCAGCTTTGTTATACTGGAAATAAGACGTGGTTATTACCGTGTTCCAAAATTTTAGTTTTTGGGACAGGTATGGGAGATTAATTTAGCGTAAGGAGGCAGAACTAGTGAAACGAATTTTGTATGTTGAGGACAACCCAAACAATATGATACTTGTCAGGCGCATCCTCCGGGCCGAAGGGCATGAACTGCTTGAGGCCGAAGATGGCGAAAGCGGCTGGAATACAGCCATCAGGGAACATCCTGATTTTATTTTTATGGATTTGTTGATGCCGGGGATAGATGGTTTTGAGTTAACCCGCAAAATTAAAAGCACGCCCGAACTCAGCCATATTCCAATAGTTGTGCTGACCGCCTACGGCAACGTGGAGATGGAAAGAAAAGCCAAAGAACTTGGTTGTGACGGATTTTTACACAAACCGGCAGGCATCCAGCAAATTCAGGCGGTACTACGTCAATTTTTGGGCGCGTCCACTGCAATGGCCTATTTTTAAAAATACTTGTTTTCAATACCGGCAGCGGCTTAAAGCGCCGTTTCTTGCCGGCTTAAAATTCTAATGCAAAACACACACTCTGTTATTCAAACTCAAACCCCGCTCCGCAGATTATGGGGAGATCCGCCTACAGGCATTGAGCAAAACAAGCAGGTGGTCTTAATTGGATTGATGGTTCCAATTATGATGGTTATCCTCAATCTGATGATGTTTGGGGTAGCGTTGCCCACCATCCGCAACACATTTCAAATTCGAGCGGATATTGTTGGCTGGATAGTTACGGTTTACACCCTGCCTTTTATGATTGCTATGCCCCTTTATGGCCGGTTGGGGGATGAGCTAGGTAAACGCCGGCTCTTTTTAATTGGTGTGGCAACATTTTTAACCGGGACAATCATTGCCTTTAGCGCCGCCGATTTGCGTGTTTTAATGGTTGGCCGGGCCATTCAAGGGCTAGGTTCGGCCAGTGTTGTTCCTCTTTGTATTGCTATTATTTCGCAAATCTTTCCCGCTTCAGAGCGAGGCAAAGCTCTGGGAACCTGGAACTCTATTGGTCCTATTACGGGCCTTGTTGCGCCATTTGCCGGCGGTTTATTGATTGACCACTTAGGCTGGCGGATGATTTTTGGCCCCGTCTTGCTGGTTGGAGTGGCGGCCCTGTGGGTTATTAGGGAAAAGGTTCCCCACAAGCAAATCAGGGCGCAGTTTAACGTTTTATGCGCGTTTGATTGGGGCGGTGTGGCCTTGCTTGCTATCGCTGTAACCACGCTGACATTTTACTTGTCTAGTCCGTCTATCACCGGGGTGGCAGCCTTACAGGATTGGCGACTTCTAGTCGCAGCCTTGTTGTTTTTTTGGATATTTATTTTTTGGGAAAGGCGACATGCAAGTCCCTATGTGGCTTTGAGCATCTTTGCCAATAAAACGTTAAGCCGAGCATCTTTTATTGCCGGAGTACGGATGTTTACAATGAGCGGTATCAGCTTTCTTATCCCGCTTTATCTAACTGATGTCCACGCTTTAAGCGCATCCTCTACCGGCTTGGTGTTGATGGCACACGCCGGCGCTTTATTGGCTACAATGCGTGTTGGCGGGCAGCTTGCGGATCGTTGGACCAGTCGCTGGCCGGTAACGGGTGGCTCAATTGTGCAAGTCGGCACTATGATTAGCTTTACTTTGCTGCCCGATACGGTCCCATTGTGGGGTGTCGTCATTGTTGTAATTGTCCACGGTTTGGGGGCCGGAACGTCGCTGGCAGCCTTGCACCGGGCTTCTATGGGGAAGATTCCGCAAGAACAGGTTGGAATGGCAGCCGGGCTTTATAGTATGGTCCGATTTACCGGTACTATGTTGGGACCGGTAGTGGGCGGGGTTGCGCTTCAGCAGGGCTTGGATCGCTCCTTGCTACCAATTGAAGCCTACCAGACGGTGTTTGGGCTTATAGCCGGCGTAGCTGTATTAGGTGTGGTTTTTGGATTGGGCTTGCGAGAGTAAAAAGCAAGACTGTTACTATTCAGTTATTCCATTCAACGTTGCTGAAATGACGGTAAATAGTAATTGGGCCCAATAACCAATTGCTATTTACCAATTACCCGTAAAAAGCAGCGAGTACGTGTTCAAGCTGAATAGCTACAAAAGACTTCTTCTTTACAACCCTCGTTTAGCCTAAATTCCGCACCTTTCCAATTGAATAGAGAGACAAAAAGTAACAGGTTGTGCCAAGAAAAAGTTGCCAGGCAGTGTAAAAAAGAGAAAAAGGGGAGAGATAGCCTGATTTGGCGGTCAGGTCCAGGCCTCATTG
>JAJRVO010000013.1 GCA_024277275.1 Chloroflexota bacterium | reverse complement strand
CGTGTTTCTTAAAGACCGCAGAGGTTTTTTGCGAGATGTTTTCAAGCAAATTTGCCTTGATTATGACCCTGACTTACAGTTAAAATGGGCTTTAGAAACCTCTGCGGTCTGGCCCACACGATTTAAGAAACACGCTCTTAGTCCTAAACATCAAGCCCCTCAAATGAGAGGGGCTTAGTTATTCTCTACGCAGGCTTGCAGCTATGCCAACCATAGTTATTTACACCTCCGGCACGTTAGGCGACCATTTGCCTTACATAGCCCTGGGCCAGGCCCTGACCGCCAGGGGCCACCGGGTGCGGCTGGCCATTAACCAAGCTATGCACGCCTACGCCCACCGGGCCGGGTTAGAAGCCATTGCCCTGTCCGATATCGAACGTGGCCCGGAAGAAGCCCGCGAGCACGCCTGGGCCTGGGACCACTGGCGCAACCCCGATATAGCCGCCCACCCCAACGCGCCCCCTTTTGAGGTGGACCAGTACATTACCCAGGTTCGGGAGTTGATTGACCTCTGCCAAGAAGCGGACCTGTTTATTTCAACCTCTATCCGGCCCCAAGGCTACACGGCCCAGGCCGCGCTGGATTTGCCCTGGCTGACAGTTTCTATGAACCCCTACGCCTTCTGGCAGCCCATCCACCCCGCAGAGCGCGAAGCCTGGCGCAAAGCCAGAGTTGAGGAGTACAATCGACTTAAGGAGGTCATCGCTTACACCTGGGCCGAGTTGGGGGTTAACAAAACCGTTCCCCCCTGGTCAAACGGCTGGCTCTTTGCCCGGCACATCCTGCTGGCCGGCAGCCCTCACTTTAGCCTGCCCAATTTGAACCAGTTCCAACCCCGGTCCAGCCTTGACCTGACCGGCTTCTGGTTTTATCAGGACCCGGACTGGCAGGAGTGGCAGCCGGACGAAGACTTGCGTCGCTTCTGCCAACGGCGTCCTCTTGTACTGGCCTTTAGCAGCCAACCCCTGGAAAATCCACGCGAGTCCCTTCTCCTTTATCCGGTTAATAACCAAAATCCCTGGTCTGAACTGTCGCCCGAAGTCCAAAGCCGGATAGCCCAAACGGCTTATGCCATCCATCACTAGCAAGGAACCTGGTGGCGCGAGGCTTCGGCTGCACGGGCAGAGCAGGTTAAAGTTGGGTTATTGCTGCGCGGAGAATCTATCGGCGTTTCGGCGGTACTGCTGGATCAAGCCCGGACTCTGCTTCGCCAGGCGGCAGAACCACCCCGCATCTCTGGCCTGATGGTCACCAAAAATCGCTTTGCCCTGGCCCGGCAGTCCGTGCGCTGTTTTAAGCAGCAGCTTTACCCCAACAAAGAACTGGTAATTGTGGATGACGGTCAGGAGGACTCGCTGGAGCAATGGGTCAAGCAGCTTGATGACGACCGGATTGTTTACGCGCGACTGCCGGACGAAAACAAATCGCTGGGAGAACTGCGGAATATTGCCGTAAACAGAGCAACCGGGGATTACGTAGCCCAATGGGACGACGACGACCTTTCTGACCCCACGCGGCTGGAGATTCAACTGGCGGCAATTTACGTGCTGCAAACAGACGCCTGTTGTTTGGAGCGTCAGCAAATCTGGTGGCCGGAGAGCCGCCGCTTGGCCCTGTCGACCCGGCGTATTTGGGAAGGCTCGTTTGTGTGCGCCAAAGCCAAACTGCCCCTCTACCCCACCCAACGCCGGGGCGAGGATACCCCCGTCATTGAGCAAATTGTGGCCGAGGGCCGGGTCGCCATGCTGGACCTGCCCCATCTCTACACCTACGTGTTCCACGGGGCAAACACCTTTGATGCCGAGCATTGGGAGCGCCACTGGCTGGAGGCCACCGAGTCGTATGAAGGCTATGGGTATGACATTATACTGGGGGAACTCCAAAACCGATTGAAGCTGGACCTTTCGCCCTGGCTGGGCCAAACGCCGGTTGTTGCAACGGCTTCCGACGATGAGGCCGGTAGCAACAAAGTAACTGCACCCGCCCCTTCTGGCACGTTGGAGCGCCTTCCCGAACACTCTGAGTCACCTGTCCAAGCCGGCGCGGAGCGTCTTGTACGTGTTCCCACGCAGGAGCGTGGGAACGAGGAAATTCTGATTCTCACTCCGGTTAAAGACGCGATGCAATTTTTGCCCCACTTTTGGGACAAGCTGAAAGCCCTGACCTATCCACACAACCGGATTTCGCTGGCGTTTTTGGAGAGCGACAGCATCGACGGCACTCACACCTTTATCGAGGAGAATTTACCGGCCCTGCAAGCAGAATTTGCCAAAGCCAAACTCTTTAAGCACGACTATGTCTATCGCTCTGATTTGCCGCGTTGGGAACCAAGCCGGCAGTTCCGGCGCCGGTCCACCATGGCTAAAAGCCGGAACTGCCTGCTGGCCCACGCGTTAGAGGATGAAGCGTGGGTCTTGTGGATTGACGTTGACGTAGCCCGCTGGCCCAACGACGTAATTGAGCGCCTGTTGGTCGCCAACAAAGAGATTGTAGTCCCCAACTGCCTGTCCCTGAACACCGGCAAAACTTTTGACCACAACACCTTCAAACTCAAACCGGACGCAGACAAGCTCGACTGGTCGCCCTATATTACTGACGGCATTTTGCAGCCTCCCAAAGGCTATGGCCGCTTTTACCTGTCGGACTTACGCCAGCACGACTGCGTAGAAATTGACGCGGTTGGAGGCACAATGCTGCTCATCCAGGCCGACATCCACCGTGAGGGGCTGGTCTTTCCCACCTTTAGTTACAAGCGCCACATCGAAACCGAGGGATTGGCTCTTATGGCCAAAGACATGGGCTACAAGTGTTGGGGGCTGCCCAATCTGGAGATTTTTCATCCATAAAATGAATGATCCATCAAAGAACATTAACCAAAGCAATGATAGCCAGACCAAAAACAAACCCAAACATCTGATCTTTACCATCTGGATTGAACGCCACCCCATACGAAGATGTTTTCAATTGTACGCGCAACGCAATGGCACGTTACGCTAAACGGATCAACGCGGATTTTTTGGTTGTTCAAGAACGGAAGTATTCGCTGCTTCTGCGTGGGTATGTAAATGGCGATCTACCTGTTTACGAGAAGTTTAGGCTGGCAGATTTCCTGGAACAATACGATAGGGTACTGTATTTGGATAGTGACATTCTCATAACTCCCCAAGCGCGTGATATTTTTGCCGAGTTTTCCAATCCCAAATTCTTTTACGCTTATGATGAGGGACATATACTCAGCACGGTCATAAAGTAACATTCTGAAAGCCAGAGAATAGGACACAGATTTTCGCAGATAAACACAGATTATGGTAAAAAATTAAACAAAAATCTGTGAAATCTGTGTTCATCTGTGTCCCATAAAAATGTTACTTTATGGCCGTTGGCAGT
>JAJRVO010000131.1 GCA_024277275.1 Chloroflexota bacterium | reverse complement strand
TAGAAGTGTCAATCTAACTTAAACCATGCCTATTTTTTCGCCCAAAAACCGGGTTTCAATTGAAAAGATTCTAAAGATACAGAGAAGCAAACTGCTCCTCGGTAGGCTCTGCTCAACAGTACCACGGTTCGGTTAGATAGGGGACAAAGCGCGAGGATGGGGGCAGGTTTGGAAAGGGAACATTGCCGGCGGGGTCGCCTATTTCCTGATGGGTTCGCTCCCAGATGCGGCGGAACACCTCGCGCCGGGGGATTTGTTGCGCGGCGCAACTTTGGACCAGGTATTCCAAATCCGCTTGCAAAGCGTCCACTCGCGGGTCGGGATTGCGCCAAACATAGGATAATTTGGCTTCATCCAATCCTTCAACCAAATTCTCGGCTTCCGGCATTGCCAGTAACCACGACCCCGGTGGTATCAACAGCCGAATGGCGCACTGAATGGGCGACACCTGGTCGACCAACCCCAGGCGAATAATCTGGGCCAAAAAGTCTCGATATCCGGCTATGGTTGTCCACGGGGTAAAGGCCACAAAGGTGGGCACAAGCGCCAGGTCAATCTCTCGACAAAGATTGAGCGCCGTTTCAAAACTTGCCCTGGTGTGGTTTTTGTCAAAGATGGTCAAGATACGGTTGTCAAACGATTCAACCGCGCTGGTGATAAAGAGACAGCCGGTCTCTTTTAGCGTTTTCAGATGTTGCCTGTGCTTCAGCAGGTGTTCTACTTTTATGGTGACATCGTAAGTTAAATTGGGAAACTCCTGGTGTAAAGCAGCGACCACGGGCATAGCATGACCGGGACCGTTTAGAAAATCCGGATCGCCAAAGGTGATGTGTTGAGCCCCGCCGGTAACTTGCTGGCGAATATCGGCCAGCACCACCTCGTGCTGTACAATCCTAAAGCGTCCCTCATAAACCGGCACAACCGGGCAGTGTTTACACAGATGCTTGCAGCCCCGGCTGGCCTCGGTATAGCCAACGTTTAGATGTTGACCATCGCCTGTGATTAAATTGGCATAGCGACCTAAATCGGGCAACCCGGCACGGTTTGGAACCAGGAAATCCTGGCGGTCCACCGAGATCAGCGGTTCCGGCTGCCAGTTTATTGCAGCCTCTTCATGGTTTGCCGTTCCGTTGCCGGAATTTGATAATCGTTGGGCCAAGCTAACCAATCCCGTTTCAAATTCACCGCCCAACACCGTGTCGACTCCTAACCGGCGCAGGTAATCTTTGCTGACCGGGGCATACAGGCCGTAGCAACACAGGTGAGCCTGGGGGTTAATGCGATGTACCTGTTCAATTATCGGCACAGCCATGCGTGTGCCCATATGCATTGGCACGTAAAAAGCCACCAAATCGGCGGCCCGGATAACTTCCGTGTCCAGGGGGTCGATAGACAGGTCAAGGCAGCGCACGTCAACTCCAGCCTGACGCAGCCATGCTGCCGGTGAGGCCAATCCAAAAGGCTGCCGGCCCATTTCGTAAGTAGATATAAGTAGCGCGTTTAAACTCATTTGTTCCTTCTTGATGAAATTTAGTAAAGGTATTAGGAATGGTTCACAACTTGGTTGACACTTTCCCACCTGACGGACGACGATAGACGGTAGACAAATGAACAGCGCCAGATATTTACGCTTTTTTCACCGTCCGTCGTTGGTCATTCGTCAAAGGTGTAAAGTTAATTCCCGTATCCAATGAACCACCCCAGGTATTATACCACAGAATTACAGGCAACTATCTTAACAGTGTCCCATCGCGCAAGATTTGTCGCTCTGCAAATATAGCCTACAAATCCTATTTTCATAAGGGTGTTTGTTATTGTAAGATAATCTGAGATGATTCGGTAATTCAATGTAGCCGTAAAAAAGGACGAATGACGAACGACGGCGGACAAATGAAACGATAGCGCCGGGTTTTTGTTGTTCGTCCATCGTCTTTCGTCCGGTTGAGTAAAATGCTCTAAACAATTGCCAACTCATCTCAATCTAAGTTACTTAATCTCAGTTAAAGGAAGAGGGAAATGTTAAGAAAAACACTTGTTATTGTTGCAATGTTAATTGTCTTGTGTTCCACCGTTGTGTGCGGTTTAAGCGGCGCCGATGCCACCGCCGAGCCAAAACATGCTGCCGGCGAACCTACCGCAACCCAGGTAGTTGAGCCAACGCAACCCCCGGTAGAGGAGGATGTAGAAGAAGTAACCACACCTACCCCGGAACCAACCGCCACGCCTACCCTGGAACCAACCCCAACAGAAGTTGTAATCCAGGCCCTAACCGCCCAGGAAGCCTATGACCTGGCTCTGGCCGAAGCCCAGGCATGGCAACCGGACGCAGTATTGAACGAGATGGGAACCTCTTTACCGGGACCGCTTGACGCCGAGGGCAAATCTAAAGGATGGGCCATAAAGTTCTGGTCGCCTGCGGCCAAAGAGCTTAACAGTATGTCATTTGTCAACGGAAAGCTCAACACCACTCCCATTCCGCTGCCTGATGCCAGGGCCGTGCCCGATATGGATACCATTATTATGGACCTTAAAAGTATTTATGACACGGGAGCGGCAGCCGGAGGAAATGAATACCTGACTGCGGGCTACATAGCTATGGCCGGGTTGGTTGCTCCTGGAGGCGGTTCTGATATAACAAGATGGGTTATCAATTACCAGCACCCACAAAATTATACCGTCGGTTACACCGTTCAAATGGACGCCCGTAGCGGTGATGTTACCCTGGCTCTGGCCGTAGTAGGGCTGCAACCTGTAGAGACAACAGAAGAAACAGACGCAGCCGCCAACACGGATGCCGCCGCCGACACGGGCGTAGCAAGCGATACTGCTTCCTCTGACCCCGTTATTTTAGTGCAGATTATTTTTGACGCGGCTAAATCGGGGAATTTTATCGTGCTAAAAAATCTGTGCGACCCTCTGGGCGAAAATGACAACGATACCCAAATGATTTGCGATTTAGCCACCGATGACTCAGAGGCCGACTCCTTCATTGAGTATTTTGAAAAAGGCAAAATTAACGGCGACGCCCAAATAAGCCCAAACGGCAATGAAGCCGCAGTGCCGTTCTTGTTTGGCCCAAACGGGGACGATGAAGAAACAATGGAGCTAATCAACCGGGATGGACAGTGGTATTTATCTGATTTTTAGACGATATCCTGAGACTGGCCTGACCGGCGCACCACCTGCACAAAAATTTCATCCAGGGTGGGTAGGGCCATATCAAAACGGTCCACGGTGAAATGACCGTTGGACACAATAGCTTTGAGGATAGTCTGGGGGTTTGTATCGGGGGCCAGGGTCAGATACCAATCGCTGGCCGTGCGGCGCTCGGTGTGGATAACGCCGGGCAAATAATCAACCTGACCACTGCCGCTCAGATGTAAAATGTTGCGGGCAAATTGTCGCCGTACCTCGGCCACGGAGCCTTGCAAAACCACCTGCCCGTGATGTATCATCGCAATCCGGTCGCACAAGGTTTCCACCAGCCCAAGTTGATGGCTGGTCATGATGACCGCTTTGCCCTGGTCGCGCAACTCTAACATAATTTCGCGCACCAGTTGAGCATTAACGGGGTCAAGATTGGCAAAAGGTTCGTCGATAACCAGCAAATCCGGTTGGTGCAGCACGGCGGCAATAACCTGCACTTTTTGGGTCATGCCCCGGCTTAGAGTCTCAATTTTTTGGCGATGCTGGTCGGCCAACTCCATCCGTTCCAAAAACGCCTCCGCCCGCCTGCGGGCTTCATAGCGACTCAGACCCTTGAGTCTACCCAGTAAACCAGACAATCAAGTACCCGCATATGGGGATAAAGACCCCGTTCTTCCGGCATATAACCGATGCGGTCTTTGCGGGCCGGAGTAAGTCGCCCGCCAAATACCTCAATTGTGCCGGCATCGGGTTTAAAGATATCCAGGATCATGCGGATGGTGGTTGTTTTACCGGCGCCGTTTGGTCCCAGCAAACCAAAAACCTCGCCGGGCAAAATATCAAAGCTAACATCGGCTACCGCCACCTTTTTTCTAAAGGCTTTGCGTACGTTACGGACAGATACCAGTGGAGTTGGTGTAGAAGTCGTCATAACTCAAGATTCTAGCTTTAGTTTGGGAGACTGTCAAACGTGTCGAGCAAATGGTAGCAATTCCAAATTTAAACCCAGACCTGACAGGTTTTGGACATACTCTTAGCAAATTGCTATTTCGCTATCGTAAATTGCGCTAAAATGGCCGGTTTTTTGGAAACCTGTCAGGTTTAATCTAATAGCCATATTTGGTATTGCTGAGGAAATGGAGCGAATACAACCATTTTTGACTTTTGGAATGAGTAGACTAAACTTGAATAGATGAATATTCAATCCCCATCCTCGGAGAACAACAATGATTCCATCCCAAAAATTAAGTGAATGGCTGAGTCGAATTGTACAAATCCCCAGCGTGAATTCGGTTCACGCCGGGCCGCGAGCCGGCGCTCCCGGCGAAGGCCGAATTGCCGCGCAAGTTACCAAATGGTTTACAGAATTTGGCGGCGAGGTTCATACTGAAGAGGTTCACCCTGGTCGACCCAATATTTACGGCATCTGGCGGGGACGGTCAGACCGCTGGGTCGCCGTAGATGTCCACACCGACACGGTTAGCGTGGAGCATATGATTGGCGATCCGTTTGACGGCCGGGTGGCCGATGGTCGGGTGTATGGCCGGGGCGCGGTGGATACCAAGGCCACCTTAGGCGTTGTTTTAGCTCTGTTAGAAGCTATGCATCAGGCCTGGACAACACTCGAACCTAATCTGTTGATTGCCGCTACAGCGGATGAGGAAAACGGCGCTCAAAGCGCGCCCGTTTTTGCCAAATGGGTTCGCCAACAAGAGATACCGCTGACCGAGCTAATGGTGGCAGAGCCGACAATGTGCCGCCCGGTTTACGGCCATAAAGGCAGCGTGCGCCTTGAGTTTGAGGTCAAGGGCGTCTCCAGCCACTCGGCCAAACCTCATTTGGGCAAAAACGCCATCTACGCGGCAGCGCATGTTATTACCGCCCTGGAAGCCGAATACCGCCGCTTACAAGCCCTTCCTCCAACCACCGAGTTAGGACCACCCACGCTAAATGTATCCATCATCAATGGGGGAACCGGGGGCAATGTTGTGCCTGATATATGCAAGTTTCTGGTGGGCTGGCGGTCAGTACCGGGCGAGAAGGTCAATGAGATTGCGGCCCGCCTGCAAGAGTTAGCCCAACGCCACTGCCCTCTGCCGATTACGATGAAAGTTCTGGGCAGCGTCAAACCATTCCTGCAATCGCCCGACACGGACTGGGTACGCCAACTAACCGCGTGGTCCGGCCAGGAACCGAGGACCGTCCCCTATGCCACCAATGCCTGGGCCTACGGCGATTTGCCCGGCGAATGTATTGTGCTAGGCCCCGGCTCAATTGACCAGGCTCACGGCGAGGTAGAGTGGGTCGAGATTTCAGAGTTGGAGAAGCTGACCGGTATTTATGCTCGGTGGTGGGGACTTTAGCTTTTGTGGCATTAGGGAATGAACGTCGGCGGTATCCCGGAAAATAGATGAGTACGGCAAAAAACACCCCTGTAGCAAAAACCAAGGCAACCACCCACCCCATAATTTCCAATAAAGCATTAAAAGTAGTCAGCATAACTTGCCGGGGGACCGTTGGGGTTAGGACTTATTGTGTCTATTTGAATTACCCGCTAAGATTCGCGCATATCGAATTTGGGTTAGAAAGAAACCAAAAATACCGCTAAAGATAAACCCTGTCAGAAAACCTATTAGTAGGGTACTCGCAACGCCTGTGAATCCAAATCCCACTAATATTGGAGACATAAACGCAAGAATGAATATTGCAGCTACGGCAACACTGCCCCCTTTGAAAAGAATGGATTGTGGCTTCGGTTGGGTTATCGCCTCGATTTCCTGAACGCCTACAACTAATCCATCAACATTAACTTCATGAAACTGACTAACCAGAAACTTAACCTTGACTTCTGATCCTTTATTAAGGAGGATTGGTGAGAGTACTACTTTATTTGCAGGGTGATTTTGCTGTTCAGCAACCGCTGAGTCTGATGAGAAGTTAATTTCCTCCAGTTCTGCCCCTAATCCTCGTGGATTCTGATCGATTATTTCAGATGAAAGAATTTGAGATTTGCTCCCAAAATGAAAAGTGACATCTCGGTAAAAGTCATCTGGGCGGATAGGAATATCTCCAGAGTTAAATACTCGCACAACAACCATATTTATATTGCGTACTGTTTCGTTTTCATACAATATGCTTACTTTGTCAAATCCATCCCGTACGCTAATTAATGGATAGTTTGAGATTATTTCATAGGATAGATTTTTTCGCTTTTGGCGAGCACGATACAAAATAAGGTCTGCACAGAAAACCACAAGAGCTATGAAGACTGCAACAAAATTCCAGATTTGGTCCCGAAAAAATTCAAGCATTATAAAATTCCCACAACCGAAATAGTTAATTTCCAAAAGCATCAAGAACTTTATTGTTAACTGTTCCAATGCGACTATATCATAATTTTATGTTGGTAGCAACCTTTATTGCCCCAGTGTTTATCCTTTGATTTGCATAGCCGTTTGCTTTTTTAAACCTCTTTTTACAGTGGGTTTTGAAACACAAAATAGCTGATAATGACGATAATAAAAAAGAGGGCCAGACAACCTAAACCGCTGTTCTGTACCCGATTAGCAGTCTTAAGTTCATCCAGTTTGCTTTCTACACTATCACATAATCTTA
>JAJRVO010000130.1 GCA_024277275.1 Chloroflexota bacterium | reverse complement strand
TTATCTAACACCTCTCGCACCTTGCGTGCCAGCGCTCCCGGCGAAAAGGGCTTCTGCAAAAACATAATACCGGATTCCAGTTCACCATGATGGACAATAGCATTGTCTGTGTAGCCCGAAGTGAAAAGTACTTTAGTGTGGGGACGCGCCTCCCCCAACCGGCCGGCTAACACTTGACCGCCCATCCGGGGCATTACCACATCGGTTAACAAAAGATGGATTTCTCCGCTGTGCTCCCGGGCCAGGTACAGAGCCTCCTCGCCGTTGGCCGCCTCTAGCACGGTGTAGCCCTGCCCACGCAGCGTACGGGTAGCCAAATATCGCACCGACACCTCGTCTTCAACCAGAAGGATTGTCTCCGTGCCCCGGGGCAGAGTATGGAATTTATCACGTCTGGGTAGAGTACCGGCCGCCTCTGCAACGCGCGGCAGATAGGTTTTGAAGGTTGTTCCCCGATCCACTTCACTGTAAACCCAGATGTGGCCGCCGTTTTGTTTGACGATGCCAAAACAGGTAGCCAGGCCCAACCCCGTCCCTTTATCCATCTCCTTGGTGGTAAAGAACGGTTCAAAGATATGCGCCTTGACTTCCTCGGTCATCCCCACGCCGGAGTCGCTAACGGCCAGCATTACGTACTCGCCGGCCATCACCTCAATGTGCCGGCCGGTGTAATCTTTATCCAGGGTGACGTTTGCGGTCTCGATGGTCAGTTTACCTCCATTGGGCATAGCGTCGCGGGCATTGACGGCCAGGTTGACCAAAACCTGCTCGATTTGGCCGGGATCCGCTTTAATCCGTCCCAGGTTCGGCGCGGGTAGAGTCACCAATTCAATATTCTCGCCAATGAGACGACGGAGCATTTTGTCCACATTAAGGATCAGGCCATTCAGGTCAAAAATGGTGGGGTGGACAACTTGCTTACGGGCAAAAGCCAGTAGTTGGCGGGTCAGGTCGGCAGCCCGCTCGGTAGTCTTTTGGATGCCCTCAAGATCGCCGCGTAAAGGATCATCGGGAGACAATGTCTGTAGAGATAGCCCGGTGTAGCCCATCATTGCCGTCAACAGGTTATTGAAGTCGTGGGCTATCCCTCCGGCTAACCGGCCAACGGCCTCCATCTTTTGGGCCTGGCGATATTGTTCTTCCAGTTCCAACTCACGGGTTATATCGCGCTTAACCGCCACGTAGTTGACGATGTCCCCACTTTCATCACGCAGCGGGGTAATGGTCGCATCTTCGGTGTACAGCGTGTCATCTTTCTTTTTGTTGATAAAGCGCCCGTGCCACATCTCCCCGGCGGTGATGGTCGCCCACATCTCCTGGTAAAAGGCGGCGTCCTGTTGGCCGCTTTTGAGGATACGCGGGTTCTGACCAACCGCTTCAGCCCGGCTGTAGCCGGCGATATGTTCAAAGGCGGGATTGACATAAACGATGGTCCCCTCGGTATCGGTGATAACCACACTCTCGGCCGTTTGCTCGATGGCCGCGGTTAGCCGCCGCTGGGTCCGGGTCAACCGGGTCCGGGCCAGCGATCCGGCCACCTGGTCGGCCACGCTCCAGGCCAGGCTGACTTCTTCGGCTGAGAAGGGGCGTAGCTCAATAGCATCCAGGCCCAGGCTGCCCACCACCTCATCTTTGATAATCAGGGGGAGCAAGAGCAGCGAGACGGTCCCGCGTTGGCGCATCAGGTTGTGGATCGAGGCCAGACGCGGATCGTCTTGGGCGTCGTCCACAACCAACGGCGCTTTGTGGTTGAGCAGGTATTGGAACGAGTGATTGCCGGCCACGGGGATAACATCGTTAAGCGCTGACGGTCGTCCCTCGCTCAGATACTCGGCGACCACTACCGCCTCTGTTTTCTGCTCGTTTAGCAGGGCCGCGGCCGACTGGGGCACGTCAAAGGCCAGGGCCAGTTCGCGGCAGACGGTTTCCAGGATCATCTCCGGTTCTGTACTGGCGGCTGAAGCAGCGATGACCTGGTTGAGCAAGGTCAACTCGCGGTTACGGCGGTGGATTTTTGCCTCGCTCTCTCGCAACGATTCCTCGGCTTGCGCCCGAGCTACAAAGCTGCCAATTTGGGCGGCTATCGTCTCCAGCATGTTTCGAGCAGTAGCAGGCGCCTCGTCAAAAGAGCGTGAGACAATGTTCAGGCAGGCGATCACTTGACCCTCATAGGATACCGGCAGGATAGCAGCGCCGCGCAATCTCTCGCGGCGCCTGGTTTCGTCCATAGGCACGTCCAAATCCCGGTAATTGACGTAGACCGATTGACCCGCCATAACCAGGCGAGCGCTGGGTGAGCCGGCATCATAGTGCGCTATTGCCTCGACAAAATCGGGGGACAGCCCTTTGGAAAAAGCCAGGTTCAGGTCCCCGGAAATTTTATCAACGAGATAGACCCCTCCGGCATCCATGCCTGTGCTGTGTATCGCCGCCTCGACGCACAGGCGCAGCGTCTCGTCCAGCCCAACCGCAGCGCTGAGTTTCAGAGCCAGATCGTGTTGGGCGCGGATTAAATCTTCCGCCCGCTTGCGCTTGGTGATGTCGCGCGCGATGCCGGTGAAGAAAATTTCTTCTCCTGATTGCCAGGTAGCCAGAGAAAGCTCCAGGGGGAATTCACGGCCGTCTTTTTTAAGACCAACAAACTCAACCGTTTTTCCAATAATGTTTGGCTCCCCTCCCGAAGCCATCCGCTTCAGGCCGTTTTGATGGTCTTCTCTAAACCGTTCAGGCATCATCGGGGTCAGCGATTGGCCGCTTACCTCATCAACCAAATAGCCAAACATCGTTTCCGCGCCCCGGTTCCAGGAAATTATATTGCCCCGGCTGTCAATAGAGATGATGGCCTCGTTTGCTGTTTTCACAACAGAGACGAATTTTTTATGAGATTGCCCCAACTCCCTGGTTTTGGTTTCAACCTCCTTTTCCAGGACTTGACTAAGGCGAGAAGACATCACCAAAGCATAAGCAGAACCGGCCAGGATAATCAGGATGCTCAAGCCGACCACTAACAGTTGGGTGAATTCGTCAAAGGCGGCCTTTTCTGTAGCCTTAAAAGATTGATTGCCCAGGACCAAAATAACAGCCACAAGCAAAAGAGTTGTAATAGTAATCCCCCATAACCTTCCAGGTTTATTCTTCATCTTTGCACCCCCTCGGCCTATGCGTGCTTGTGGTATCACAGAAGATGGCTTGTGTCGCCGGTATTTTTGTTGTTCATTTTCCCCGTTTGTCAGGGGGGAAGCATTGCCGGCGTCAATTCTATGCTCGGCGTCACAAAGCTAAAATACGCCGGCGTATATAGTTTATAGATGTTGGGATTTTTATGCTATTTTGTATCTGCAAAATAAAAATTGAGGTCTTTGTTCAGAGCCTTGCTCTACTTTACACAATCTTTAAATTAGCTTTATTATTTCTTCACATAAACAGCTTATACTGACAAAATCAACTTAGGAGGTGTATATCAACTTATGACTGCTAACAAACTTTTTACCCGCCCCCATCACCTATTGCTGACCCGCTTTTTCTCCTGGGGATTTCTGGCTGCGGCAATAGTGACCTTGATTACCGGTCTGGTACTCACCAGGCTGGAGCAAGACAATTACATCCAACACGCCACCGACTCTGCCCGCGAGCGGGTAGCGCGGGTGGCGGAACGACTGACCCACCAAATGAGCCGGATGACTCCGGAAATGCAGGGCAACATGCGGCAGATGTTGGGAGATGTTACCCCGGCACAGTGGTTTGTTGAACAAGAGCTAAAATATGGCGACATGCTGCGCCTGGAAGTAGTAGACCACACCGGAACTATCATCGGGGCAGGCAACGCCGAAACCCTGGGTCAACCGTCAACCAGGGCCGAAGTTGCGCAGGTTATGGCGACCGGCAAGGTTATCAACCAGGTGGTTGAGATAGATACCGAAACCTTTTTGCGCTACGTTGCGCCGATTCAGGTTGGTGAACAAACCTATTGGGTAGCGGTAGACGAACCGCTGGCCGGAATGCAAGCCGTTCTCGATAAAACTCGCCGCGTTATTATCTCTACCCTGGCCCTGGGATTTATATTTACCTTTGCCGCCTTGAGCCTGGTTGTGCGCCGCGCCGGACTTGAAATTGAGCATCACCAGCAAGAAGAGGGACGAGTGAAGGACCTGCTTGGGCGTTACGTTTCGCACCAGGTGGCCCACCAGATTCTGGCAGACGGGGGCTTGAATATTGGCGGGGAACGGCGACAAATCACGGTTCTCTTTGCCGATATTCGCGGCTTCACTTCCTTCTCGGAAAAGTTGCCGCCGGAGCGGGTAGTGACCTTGCTGAACGATTTTCTGGCCGCTATGACCGAGGTAGCCTTCAATCACAACGGGACAGTCGATAAATTTCTGGGCGATGGGGTAATGATTATCTTTGGGGCCCCAATTAGCTACGGCGATGATGTTGACCGGTCACTGGCCTGCGCCGCCGATATGCAAGCCGAATTTAATCGTCTCCGCCAGAAATGGCTGGGCGAGGGCCTGCCCGACCTGGGCCTGGGTATTGGCATTAATACAGGAGAAGCGGTAGTGGGCAGCGTGGGGTCGCTCAAACGGCTGGATTACACGGCTATTGGCGACGTGGTAAACACCGCCTCTCGTTTACAAGCTATTGCTGCCGGAGGCCAAATTTTCTTTAGCCAGGCTGTACGGGAACGGATGACTCAAGGGCAAAGCGACCCTGTTGGAGCAAAACAGATCAAAGGTAAACAAGAGGCGATAGATGTGTTTGTACTGAAAGCCTTTGAACCTGGAATGCCTTAATCCGGACAACCCATTTCAAGATTGTCTTGAAAAAAATGTAGGCTCAGTATATCCAAAATTCGTGGTATGTACGTATTTTACCCCCCTCAATCCCCCCTTTCAAGGGGGGAAGTTTAGTCATCCCCCTCTTGAGGGGGAGTTAGAGGGGGTAAAATTGGATCTGCTGAGGCTCAGTATATCCAAATTGTGGGGAGTGAGGCATCCTCAGATGCCGCATGCCGCCGCATCTGAGGATGCTGGCCCCTCAAAATTGAATCTACTGAGGCTCTAAGTTACAAAAAGAGAGTATTAAGAAGTCTGAAACTCGGAAAGCTACCCATCGGAATCGAACCGGAAATCTGCTCATCACCACAAGTAGGGAATTCTGTCCAATTGTTGTTAAAAATAAAAAGCCCTACCAGATTCGGTAGGGCTTTTTAGTCCAATAGAATTTGTACAGTTAATGCCAGTGAGCCTCCAGGGAATCGAACCCTGAACCTACTGATTAAGAGTCAGTTGCTCTGCCAATTGAGCTAGAGGCCCACACGCTATTGTACAAGGTCTGCTATCTTTGGCAAGTTTTAGGCTTTGATTTGAAGGATTGCTAGAGGATAAACCACTTTAGTAGTGGGGGGCCGAGAATGAGTAAACCGACAACAACTGCGGTTAGAGCAGAAACCAGAACGGCCCCGGCAGCTACATCTTTAACAACTTTTATCTGCGGGTTAAAATCGGTTGATATGTAGTCCATTGCTGATTCAGCAACGGTGTTTAGCATTTCTGTTGCAATAACAAAACCCATGGTCAGGATCAAAATAGCCCATTCAGTTAGTGTCAGGTTTAGGGCTAAACCCAGAGCAAGGATAATAGCGGCAATGCAAATATGAATTTGAGCATTACGCTGTGTTTTGAGCGTGTGCCAAATTCCAGAAAAGGCGTATTGAAAACTTTGGATACGATTGATTTTTTGCAATGTTATGGTTCTTTAGCTTTCTGTAGGTTGGATGTGAGCTAAACCTAAACTGGTCATTATTTGATATTGAGCAGCCCACATTTTCTCCTTGCGGTCAGGGGTATCGTGATCAAATCCCAGCAAATGTAGGGTGCCGTGGACGGCAAGTAGGGTTATTTCACCCAGTAGAGTATGTCCTCTGGCTTTAGCTTGCGCCTTAGCTACGGGATAGTAAATAACAACATCACCTAAATAGTTGATTATAGCTGGGTCAACGTCTGGAAAATCGGGGTCTGGGTTGTTTTTAAAGGATAGTACATCTGTGGGAGCGTTTATGCCGCGATATTGGCAATTGAGTTGCTCTAACGTTTTGTTATTAGTTATAGTAACGGTAATACTGTTAACCGGAAGATGGTTTTTGTTATAAAGCTGAACCGTTTTTTGGACTGCGGTTTTTATTTTCTCAGCGTTAATGCCTGCCGCAAAAGGTTCGTCAATTTGAAGCGCAATGTCCATTTCTCAACGCCTCATTCACGTTGTACCAGAGGCGTGGGTCGAGATGCTGATGTGGCTGAAGCAGTTTTTAGCGGTTGAGGAGCTACAGTAGACGCCGGTTTTTCTGTAGCTTCTTTAGCGGGTTGAGCGGCCAGGTCTTTGGCTTGCTCTGTTTCGATAACTTCCGCGTTTTTCTCGGCCTCTTCTTTAATCTGCTCCGGGTACTTAATGCGGGGATGATGAACGCCTTGTAGTATATCGACAAAAGCATTTCTGATTTTGTGTAAATCGGAGATTGTTAAATCACATTCGTCAAGTTGACCGCTGTCCAGGTGGTGGGCAATGCTTTTACGCACAATCTCATCAATTTCTTCGGCTGACCGGGGTTTGAGGGCGCGAACTGTTGTTTCTGAAACATCGGCCAGCATTAATATACCGGTTTCTTTATTTTGGGGTTTGGGGCCGGGGTAGCGGAATTTAGATTCGTTTACTTCAACCTCTTTTTCTTTGGCCGCTTCAACGGCTTGATAATAGAAAAATCTTACCAGGCCGGTTCCCTGATGTTGCATTATACCATCTTTAAGAGTTCGTGGCAGGCGGTATTTGTTGGCCAGGTCCAGACCATCTGTAACATGGCTAATGATAATTTGGGCGCTAACCTGGGGGGCCAGTTTTTCATGAACATTGGTCATGCCATCGGGTTGGTTCTCAATAAAAAAGTAAGGCCGCTGCATTTTGCCGATATCATGGTACAAGGCCATAACGCGAACCAGTAACGCATCGGCGCCAATGCGTTCGGCGGCTTGTTGGGCCAGATTACCGACCATCAAGCTGTGATGGTATGTGCCGGGGGCCTTAAGCAAGAGTTGTCGCAATAGTGGCTGAGTGGGGCGCTCTAGATCCATAAGTTGAATAGAGGTGGTAATTCCAAATAAATTGCCAATAGCAAACAAACCAAAGATGGCCAGACTTGCGGAGATTATTGCATTAAGAACGCCGCCTGCCGCTGCGCTTAGTATAAGCGCGCCTATGTTGGTAGAGTTTGCCTCGCTTATAGAAAGGTTAAAGATAAAAATGAGCATAGTGTTTACAATGGCTACATACACGCTTGCCCAAAACAAAGAACTCACTCGCTGCCCTTTGCCAAGGGCCAGAGCGCCGGTCCAGCCGCTCAAAATCAAGTAAATTGCAATCCCTTCAATTCCGTTGGCGGCAATGTAAGCGGCTATAAGGGCCAGAATTGTTGTAAGTACAAAGGCCAGTTGCGCGTTGATGAGAATGACAACCATCATTGCCAGCGCCGCTATGGGGTACAGGTAAAAGATGACCGGGTCGTTAGTAATGAACTTGGCAATGGTAATGAAAGTTAACACAAAGAGAATAAGCAACACCAACCGTTTGCTGTCGGTGATAAGCCGGGGAGCAAATTGAAATAGATAGGCGCTAATAATAATAGTTGTTAGCAGTATTAGCATTGCAGGGGCAAAAACGCTTTCTATCCAGCTAACTTTTGGTTGCTGCAACTCCAATGCTTCCAGAGCTTCTACCTGTTTAGGGCCAACCACTTTTCCGGCCTCAATAATTAACTCATTTGGCTCAATGGTAACTTGCACAGGCGTAACCGCTTCCATAGCTGCCTGGCGTTCGGCTTCGGTACGCTCGTTATCAGAGAAAGTGTTGGGTTTTATTAGGTCTTCAGTAATGGCGACAATAACGTTAGCCTGTTCATCCGGGGTATCCAGAGCCACTTTAGTGGGCAATTGGCGACGGGTTGCAAGCGCCTGGACTTCTCTGATTTCAGCGCTCATAGCCTCGCGCAGAATTGCCAGCGCCTCTTGACGGGTTTCGGTCCATGCTTGATCATTCATAATCAAGATTTGGTCGATAACGATGTCTGACAGGGTTAGATCGGGGATGGCGTCTATCCATTCAAATTTTTCGGCCAGTAAACCGTGGGGGTCGGCCCTTACCGTTTCCATGTAATCAAATATCTTGCGGAGTCGCTCAACTTGTAGCCGGGCAACTTTGGGATCGGGGCGGCTATAAACTGTTGAAATTGAATTTCTTTCCCGTTCGCGTTCTGCCTGGGTTTCAATTTCACTAACATAAGTAATTTGATTTGGGGCCAGAATATCTCTGGGCGCAACATCATGAAGTTTCAGATTTATCTCATCCGTAAATGAAACTTGATAAACCAGAATAAATGTGCCTACAGCGGCAAAGATGATGGCAATTAGCGCTGCCCTTAGAATATGGCGATTTGATATTTGATTGGACGGTTCTGCTCTATTAGTCATACGCGTTCAAATTCAACGTTTTAAAAGTTGACGCATAATGTGCCTCTAACGTTCCCAAAATCCGGTTTGGGAATTAGGCAACTTTTTAAAGGTTGTTAATTGCTTAAAAGTTGACGCACAATTTGGTTGACAACTTTGCCGTCGGCCTGGTCTTTCAACTCGGCCATGATGTGTTTCATAACCTGCCCCATACCTTTTATATCGGTTACACCCAGTTTAGTAATAACGGCTTTTACTCTTTCTTTAATCTGGTCTTCTGACATTTGGGCCGGTAAATACTGCTCTAAAATGGCTAGTTCGGCTGATTCCTGGTCAACAAGATCAGTGCGTCCCGCCTTTTTAAACTCAGCAATAGAGTCGCGGCGTTGTTTGGCTTGTTTGGCAATTACGCCCAGTACGCCTTTATCATCAAGTTCGTCCCCGGTTTCAATCTCTTCGTATTTAATTGCCGATTTTAAACCGCGAAGCGTTGCGACACGTAACTTATCTCCGCTTTTTAAAGCGCGTTTAAGGTTGTCATTTAATTGCTCTTTTATGTCCATGATTTTTTATCTCTCTTTGTAATAATCTGAGGTTGTAAAGTTAAAGAAAAGTGAGGAGTAGCGCTAGGGCTTGTGTAGCCAAGAAACCTGGAGAAAACAGGATTAATAACCCTGGCTATGACGGCCAGGGTTTGAGAGGTGGGTTAGTTAAGGCTCATTTTTAATGACTCTCTTCCGCTGCCGGGTCGTCTCTTAGTAGCTCAAGGGCGTGCGGCAGGGCCGGTAGAATTGTTTCCAGGTTTTCGCGGGCTGCTTTGGGGCTACCCGGTAAATTTATAATTAAAGTTTGACCTCTAATACCGGCAACCATTCTTGAAAGCATAGCGTGAGGCGTTACAGTTAAACTGTCGCGTAACATAGCAAATACCAAACCGGGTGTTTCTTTTTGAATAACCTGTCGGGTGGCTTCCGGGGTAACATCACGGGGCGCAAAGCCGGTTACGCCGCTGGTCAAAATTAAATCCAGGCGATGTTGGTCAACCCATTTAATCAATGTGTTTTTTATAGTATCTGTTTGGTCTGGTATAACAGCCAACTGCTCAACAACTGCGCCCAGCTTGTCTGTAATAATCTGGCGAATGACCGGCCCGCTTCTGTCCTCATAAACGCCAGATGAGCCTCTGTCGCTAACAATCAAAATACCAACTTTACTTTGCTTGCTCATAACGCTGTATTTACGAGCCGTCCCCGTCATCGTCAACGTGATTAAATAATTTTTGCCAGGGACCGTGAATGCCGTCTTCGGTAACGCCGTAGTATATATGGAGCGTTTTGTCTGAGTCCCGCTGAACCAGATCGTACCTGGTTTGACCGCCGCGATTGTATTTTTTCCATAGTCCAATATCGCCTTGCCAGTCAACCTTGTTGCAATCTACGGTGTTTGTTTCATGTTCTGTCAGGGCATATTGCCACAGTTTTCTGGCCGATTGCCGGGTGACGTTGTGAACAATATTACCGTTGCGCAAGTCTCGCAGGCTGTAGAAATGTTTGCCTTTACGGCTTTCGGCCAAAACAATCTCTACCCCGGTTTTAGGTTCGGGAGATACGTCATTTTGGAAAGACAAGTCGATATCTGTGACAGGTTGAGACGTATCAGGGGGCGTTGTATCAACCTTATCTTTGGCTTCTAAACTCCGTTTGACCAGGGCCACAATTTCATCGCGCACAGCCAGGTTGGTGTCTGTTTCATCTCTCACATAAATTTTGTTGTCGTCAATAGCGTATGGCGGATCTTCGCCAACGGGAATCGCAATCTCTAAAACTTTTTTACCCTGCGAAAGTTGTTCATCAATTTCAATATCCAAAGGCGGGGTTATTTTCTTTTCAACTTCGCTACGGATGAGTTTGGTTGCATCTTTGGGTTTGTTAACGCCGGCCACCAAATCTTTGGGATCGTCAGAGAGGCCTACAAAAATTGTGCCGCCATTGGTATTGGTAAAGGCGCAAATATCGCACAAAATGGCGTGCAAATGCCCCCCCCGGCGATTAATTGACGGATGGAAAGATTGCACAATGTTGGTGCCTTGCTTGCGCGCTGCCTGCACGTGGTCAAAGGGGGCCTGAGTTGGGCGAAAGGGGCGTGTTCTGGAGAAATCGCAGCTAATAAATAACTCTTTTAAGGCGTCAAAGCTGCGTTCCGGCAGATACACCTCTGTAGCGCGGTCTCCTATGCCCAGCCGGTTCTTGTCATTGGGGTCTTGGTTAATGCGGTGCGCATCAGACCCTTGAATACAGTGCATCCGGCGAGGGTACTCTGGTTTGGAACCGTTAAAAAAAGTAGCGGTTCTACGACGGCGTTTGCTTTCAAGATCGGTCACTTCAAGCGCGTGAAGATTAAGGTCTTGCGTGTAAGATATTTTGGTTTGTCCCCCAAAGTTAAAGCCCTGCATAGCCACGCCATGAGACGAGTTGGCATGAGCGGCAATGGCCAGACCTCCGGCTTCATTGATAACGCGGTAGGCTGTAAGCACGTCAACAGTTGCTCCCACTTCGGTGACTCCCACATCTAACTTATCGGCAGGCACGCGCAGGTTCAATAAAATATGTTCAAGTTCTCGCAGCGTTGTTTCAGGTGGAAAAATGCCCAGGATATGAAAACCCAGAGTGGCAGTTAACTCAAAACCGGGCAAAAGCAGTATTGAGTTTAGCAAGTAACGAAATTCGCCCAGTTTTTGTTTTTCTTCGGGACGAATGCGGTTAAGGCGCTCTAAAAGGTCTAGCTCTTCTACTTCTTTTCTAAGCGTTCTTACACCTGAAACTGTATTATGATCTGTAAAAGCTATAATATCAAGACCGCAACTATGGGCCTTGTGTAAAATATCCAGGTAGCCGGCTTTTGGTTCCAAATAGTCGTTTGATGCAGGGGTATGTAAGTGTAAGTCAACGCGATGCCATTTCATATTATCGCGATTACTTCGTCGTTTTTGAGTCACAATAGTAATAAACCTCTTATGTATTAAATCTTGTCTAAACTTCTGGTTATGCCTCTTGGTAAATAGAACGATCCCGCATACCGTTGATACGTTTGGTCATTTCTTGCCAATTGAACGGTTTTAAAATGAAATCGTTGGCCCCGGCTTCCAAACAATCTTGACTACGGTCAATGGCAGAAGTCATAAGAATTGGTAAATTTTGCCATGTTTCACTGGCTCTA
>JAJRVO010000012.1 GCA_024277275.1 Chloroflexota bacterium | reverse complement strand
GTGTTTCTTAAATCGTGTGGGCCAGACCGCAGAGGTTTCTAAAGCCCATTTTAACTGTAAGTCAGGGTCATAATCAAGGCAAATTCGCTTGAAAATATCTCGCAAAAAACCTCTGCGGTCTTTAAGAAACACGCTCTAAGGAAGAAACTACTCCCTACTCCCTACTTCTTACTTCCTGGTTTAACAAGTTTTTTTTCCAAAGAACACAGTCTCAATTTCCAAGATACTAAATAGAGGATAACATGTCACAAGCAACCGAATTACTGAGTATTGTTGCCGAAGATATCAAGCATGTTGAAGAAAAAATGCGTTCCGGCATCTCTGACCAATATACTGATCTCCAATCCGTTGTTGATTATTTGGTAGGCGCGGGCGGCAAACGCCTCCGGCCTGCGCTGACTCTAATGGCCGCTAACTTCTACCCGGTCGATAAAGAAAAATCCTATGCCCTGGCCGCTTCGGTTGAGCTGCTGCACACCGCTACCCTGGTCCATGATGACCTTATTGATAACTCTCTCTTCCGGCGCGGGATGCCAACCCTCAACGTTAGCTGGACTCCCGGCGCCACTATTCTCACCGGCGATTTTCTCTTTGCCCGCTCGGCCCAATTAACCGCCCAAACCAACAACGTCAGAATTGTCAACACCTTTTCCGAGACCCTGATGATTATTGTCGGCGGCGAACTCAATCAGCTTTTTAACGACGGGCACGGCAACGTGCCTTCTGAAGAACAGTACCACCACCGAATTTACGCCAAGACCGCCTCGCTCTTTGCCGCCGGCGCCGAAACCGGCGGCGTGCTGTGTAACGCCCCGGAAACGGAAGTTAGGGCTTTGCGGGATTACGGCTACTATCTGGGGATGGCTTTTCAAGTCATTGACGACATTCTGGATTTCAAAGGCGATGAAGACCACATCGGCAAGCCGGTAGCCAACGATTTGCGACAAGGAATTGCCACGCTGCCGGTGATGCTGTTCAATAAAAAAGAACCAAATCACCCCACCATCCTGAAAGCGGTACGGCGCGAGAAAGTATCGGATGAAGAAATCCTGGCGGTAGTTGACAAGATTCGCGGCTCCGGCTGTGTTGAAGCCAGTATGGAAGAAGCGCGTCGTTTTGCCCAACAAGCCCAGGCCGCGCTGGAAAACCTGCCCGACAACCCATACCGGCAGTCAATGCACGGCATTGCCGATTACACCGTCACACGCGATATTTAGGCGTAAAACGAGGGAATGGATCTATCTGTTATCATTGTCAACTGGAACGTAAAAGACCTGCTTCGCGCTTGTCTGCAATCGCTCCTGGATGCTTGCCAATCAACCCCCAATTTAACCACCGAAATCATCGTCGTCGATAGCGCCTCTGCCGATGACAGCCCGCAGATGGTCCGCGATGAGTTTCCGCAGGTTCGACTCATTGCCAGTGAGCAGAACCTGGGCTACGCCGGGGGCAATAATACCGGCGTTGAGGCGGCTCAGGGTCGCTATCTTTTTTTGCTCAACCCCGATACCGTGGTCAAGCCGGATGCCCTGGCTAAATTGGTTGATTTTATGGACGCGCATCCCTCGGCGGGCGCTGTTGGCCCCCAACTGCTCTGGCCCAATGGCGACATTCAATCATCGCGCCGTCGTTTTCCCACGTTGGGCAGCCTCTTTTGGGAAAGCACGTTGCTGGGCCAGTGGTTTCCCCACAATCGACACATCCGGCGCTATCACATGGCCGACTGCCCCCCCGACCGGCCCCAACAAGCAAATTGGCTGGTCGGCGCGGCCATTCTCATCCGGCGCGAGACCTGGCTTCAAGCCGGCCCCATCGACGAAACATTTTTTATGTACTTTGAAGAGACCGACTGGTTCCGTCGCAGCGCCGAGGCCGGGTGGGAAATCCACTACTTGCCCGCAGCCCAAATAACCCACTACGAGGGCAAATCCAGCGAGCAGGTCGTCGCCGCCCGAACTATCCGTTTTCAGCGGAGCAAGCTGCGCTACACCCGTAAACATTTTGGCTCTGGTTGGACTGCTGCCCTGCGCCTCTTTTTGCGGGCAACCTTTGCCTTTCAATGGCTTGAAGAAACCGTCAAGTGGCTCATCGGTCATCGCCGCGCTCTGCGCCGGGAGCGTATGAGCGTCTATAGTCAGGTACTACGCGAACTATGATAAAAGTCACCTTCCTCACCGGCGAATACCCCCCCATGCAAGGCGGCATCGCCGATTACATCGCCTGCCTGGCAGACCATATGGCCCCTCTGGGTGTCGACTCCTCAATCCTCATCCAGAACAATTATCAATTAGCAATGAACAATGAACAATTAGCAATGAGCAATTATCAATTAGCAATGAACAATGAGCAATTACCAAATCCAAAATCCAAAATCCAAAATCCAAAATCCAAAATCTATCCGGTTATCCCAAACTGGGGCTGGCGTTGCTGGCCGGCTATTGCCAAATTTCTTGATACGCATCAACCTGATGTGTTACACATTCAATACCAGGCCGCTGCCTTTGACCTCGGCGGTTGGGTCAACTGGCTACCCTGGTACTTAAAAAAGCGACGCGCCAATACCCGACTGGTCACCACCTTTCACGACCTGCGCGTTCCCTACATCTTTCCCAAAGCCGGCCCCTTCCGCTGGAAATCCATCCTGGCTCTGGCCCGCCACAGCCACGCCGTCATCTGCACCGACCGCGAAAACACACACATCCTCCAGAGCCAATTAGCAATTAGCAATGAACAATTAGCAATGAACAATGAACAATTAACAATGAGTAATGAACAATCTTCACGTTTCAACCGCCAATCCAAAATCCAAAATCCAAAATCCAAAATCCAACACATTCCGCTTGGCAACAACGTAGAACCCCAACCACCGCCCAACTTTAACCGGGCTGAATGGCGGGCAAAATATCGGGTTCAAAACGACACGCTACTCCTGGCCTACTTTGGCTTTCTCAACGAGAGCAAAGGCGGCGAAGAGCTTATTGGAGCAATGGCTTTGCTGCGTCAACAGGGTATCGACGCGCGTTTGCTGCTCATCGGCGGCGATGTGGGAGACGCCGACCCGACCAATATTGCCTATGCCCGGCAAGTACAGGCTCTTATTGACCGGCACAGTTTGGCTAACTTTGTTCACCGCACCGGCTAC
>JAJRVO010000129.1 GCA_024277275.1 Chloroflexota bacterium | reverse complement strand
TACCCGCAACTACCGGCGAGAGGAAACTTATCGGCGTCGCTGGCTGGTTATCCAGGGTCTCGATTGGATTCGGCGGGCGGTGTTGGGGCAGTTAGAATCGCCGGTGGATTGGAACTGAGAATAACCAGAGTTTAACGATTGACACGCCTCTTGCTTTGGGTTATGATGGGGCGCAATCTTAAATGAATTGAAGGAGTGCAGAATTTATTCTGCTGACAATCCAAAAAAGGAGACTTTACTGATGAAAGTCAACCCTGGAATTTTTAAGGCTTACGATATTCGAGGCATTTACCCCGACGATTTAAATGAGGAAGCCGGCTACGCCATTGGCCGGGCTTTTGTCGCCTTTCTCAAAGTTGATACCGTGGTTGTGGGGCGCGACATGCGCCTCTCCGGCCCCCAAATGTTCGACGCTGTAACGCGCGGTCTGATGGACCAGGGCGCGGACGTTATCAACATTGGCATGGTCAGCACCGACCAGTATTACTACGCTTGCGCCACGCTGGATCAGGCCGGAATTATGGTTACGGCCTCGCACAATCCGGCCCAATACAGCGGCCTGAAAATGGTCAAAAAGATGCCCCAACTCCTCAGCGGCGACGCCGGTATTCAAGATTTGCGGCGCATCGTTGAGAGTGACGACTTCCCGGAACCGACCCGCCAGGGAACGATGTCGGAAAAAGATTTAAGCGAAGCGTTTGTGGAGATGGTGTTAAGCCTGATTGATATTGACGCCCTGGCCCCGCTCAAGGTTATTGCCGATACCGGCAACGGCATGGTTGGCCCCATCCTCAAGCGCGTTTATGATCGACTGCCTTCCATCGACCTGACCGGGATGTACCTTGACCCCGACGGCAGCCTGCCCAACCACGGCCTGGACCCGCTCCAGCCGGAAAACCGGGCCGAGTTAGAGCAGCGCGTTGTGGCCGACGGGGCCGACGTTGGCTTTGCCTTTGACGGTGACGGCGACCGCTTTTTCACCATTGACGACCGGGGCGAATTTGTCTCCGGTGATTTTTTGACCGCCTTAATGGGCCAGTACTACCTGGAAAAATATCCCGACTCCAAAATTTTGTACGATGTCCGGGCCTCGTGGGCCGTGCCGGACTTAATTATCGCCGATGGAGGAACGCCGTTGATGGAGCGTGTCGGCCACGCCTTTATCAAGCGGCGCATGGCCAAAGAGGACGCCGTTTTTGCCGGCGAAGTGACCGGCCACTACTACTTTAAGGACTTTTTCTTTGCCGACTCCGGCATCGTGCCTTCGCTCATTATTTTGGAGATGCTCTCCAAAACAGGGGCCAAACTGTCTGACCTGCTCAAGCCGTTAGAGGCCAAATACTTTATCTCCGGCGAAATCAACACCCGTATCTCCGGCGACCCCAAAAGCAAAATGCAGGAGTTGGCCGATATCTTCAAAGACGGCAAGGTGGAATGGCTGGACGGCGTATCCGTCACCTATGATGATTGGCACTTTAATGTGCGCCCCTCTAACACCGAGCCTCTTTTGCGCTTGAACCTTGAGGCAAAATCAAAAACTTTGATGGAGGAAAAGCGAGATCAGATAGTCGCCATCATTCGTGCCTGATTTCTCTCTCTTAACTTAAATGGGGTTGTTGAACCAATTTCAAGCGCGGTGGGACCGCTTAACCGCTCCGGCAGCAGTTGAACAAAAGCTGGCCTGGCGAGCCTATGCCTTAAATTCTCTGCTGCTAACGCTTATCTTGTTTTCGACTCTCCTTTTTTTGCTAAACATTGTGTATTGGGTATTTAATCTGGACGATGGCGCATCGGCCATAGCCATGGTGTCCGGTTGTAGTACTTTTATTGCCATTTATTGGGTTTCTCGCAAAAAAAGCGTTTCCGTAGCTATCCTTTTATTTAGCTTGTTGAGCATAACCCTTAGTTTTGCCGCCAGCATAGGGTGGGGCGTAACCGATATTGCCACTACAGCTTTCTACGTTATGGCTATTTTTCAAACCAGCCTCTTGCTCCGGGGCCGATACTTTGTTTGGGTATTGGGCGCGCTTCTAGCAGGCTATCTGGGATTTGGCTGGCTTGAGATGGGGGACTGGCTTAGGCCGATGTTTTACACCCATATCAGCGCCAATCACCTTACTGTTTCTATAATGTTGTTATTCCTTACTTTTTTAGGGTTTATAAACTCCCGTCTAATTGACCGGGTGTTAACCGCCCAGGTTGCTGAAGCTGCCCGTCGCCAGGAGTTAGAGAGTCGGGCTGAAATAGCCGCCGAAGTCCAGTTGAGTATGCTCCCGGAAGAACCGCCGCCGGAGCACCCCCTGTTTGATATTGCCGGACAATCCGTACCGGCCTATGAAGTGAGGGGGGATTTTTACAACTATTATCGCCCTTCCAATAATAAGCTATCTATCATTGTTGGGGATGTCACCGGCAAAGGGATGCCGGCCGCATTAATGATGGCCGTTACCACCGGCATCATCAATAGTTTAATTCCCAACGTTAAAGAGCCAAATCAACTTTTGGCGGCAGTTAATGCCCAGTTACAAGAGCACAGTCAAAGAAGCGGCTTTCTGACGGCTTGTTTAGTGGGTTTTCTTGGCAGATACAAGTTGCAAGTAGCCAATGCCGCCTGTATTGAACCGCTTATCCGCCGGGCCAATGGACAACTGGAGTGGCTGCAAATTGGCGGGTTGCCTTTGGGTGTAGAATATAATCCGCTTGGATACAGGCAAGTTGAAACCGGTTTATCTGCGGGAGATATGATTATTTTTACCACCGATGGCGTGGTCGAATCTAAAAATGAGTTTAGCCGGTTGTTGAGCTTTGAGAGCCTGGAAGCCATTGTTGCCGCCGGCCCCGCTCATAGCGCCCAGGCCATGAGAAATCATATTTTTGAGCAGGTGTGGACCCATCAAGGTTCGGCTGCACAACACGATGACGTAACGGTTGTCGTTGCACGAGTAAAGGGGAGTTTATAAATGCTGCGTAATTTCTTAATCAGACTATCCACCAGCGACTCTATGCGTCGCTTCGCAACCGATTTTGGACCTGTGCGCCGCGTGGTCCGCCGCTTTATTGCCGGTGAAACAATAGATGACGCCGTAGCCGCGGTGAAAGAACTAAACGCGCGCGGAATCAAGACCCTGATGAACGAAGTGGGAGAAAGCGTAACCACCCAGGCCGGGGCAACCCAGGCCGCCAAAGCCTTCCATACCTTGTTACAACGCATTGATGACGAAGGGCTGGACTCACACGTTACGCTCAAACCCTCTCACGTAGGGATGACGTTTGGCCGCGATTTTTTCTATGAAAACGTGGTCGATATTGTGCGGGCGGCCCAGACATACGGCAACACCCTTGAAATTGATATAGAAGCCAGCCCCGATGTTCAGGATACAATTGACGTTTACCATCGCCTTTTAGACACCTTTGGCGGGGGTGTGAGGCTGGCTATCCAAACCTATCTGCATCGCACCTATGCCGACGTACAGCGCATCACCGAGCGGGGCGGCTCGGTACGGCTGGTCAAAGGAGCCTATAACGAGTCGCCGGATATTGCTTATCAGAGTAAAAAAGAGATCGACCAGGCCACTATCCAATTAATGGAAACTATTCTTGACGCCCTGGCCGAACAGAGTGAAATAACCCTAATCCTCGGCTCCCACGATCCAAAAATGATCGAGTGGCTCATCCGCGAAACTGAAGCGCGAGGGATTGGCAAAGACCGGTTTGAAATCCAGATGCTTATGGGCGTGCGCCGCGACGAGCAGCAACGTCTGGCTGCTCTGGGCTATCAAGTCCGGGTATACGTTCCCTACGGCGACGCCTGGTATCCCTACTTTATGCGCCGTATGGCCGAGTATCCGGCTAATATCTTGCTCATTGGCCGGGCTATGCTTGGCAAGTGAGCAGTAAACAGTAAGCAGTAATTAGCAATCAGTAATCAGTCACTACCCACTACCCACTACCCACTACCCACTGATAACCGGCATTTGGAGATTGATGACCGAAAAATTCCTCGCCAACAAAATTGCGCTCATCACCGGCTCGTCTCGGGGCATTGGCCGGGCTATTGCTCTGGAACTGGCCCAACGAGGGGCCGATGTTGTTGTTCACTACCTGCGCCGAAAAAGCGCGGCCAACGAGGTTGTGACTACCGTCGAAGCCCTCGGCTGCCGGGCCATTGCTGTTAAAGCTAATCTAGCCGACGCCGGTCAAGTAGAAGCGCTGTTTGACGAAATCGAATCCGCCTTTGGCCGCTGCGACGTCTTTGTGGGTAACGCCGCCAGCGGCACGCCCAAAGACGTGCTGGAGGTTACAGACAAACATTGGGATTGGACGGTGGATGTCAATGCCCGTTCTATTTTACGCTGCGCCCAACGAGTCGCCCCGTTGATGGAAAAAGCCGGTTGGGGCCGAATTATCAACATTACCAGCCCCGGCAGTACCCGCGTCTTGCCCCACTACGCGGTCATCGGCCTTTCCAAAGCCGCCCTTGAGGCTTTAACCCGCTATCTGGCGGTTGACCTGGCCCCCAAGGGCATCATTGTCAACGCTGTCTCCCCCGGCCTGATTGACACCGAAGCCGTCACCGCTTTCCCCGTCGATTTGCAAGCCACCTTTGAATACGCCGCCAATCGCACCCCCACCGGCCGCCTGCCCACCCCGGAAGATATCGCCCGTGTGGTCGCCTTCCTCTGCTCCGACGCCGCCAACATGATTGTGGGGCAGATCATAGTGGTCGACGGAGGATATCAGTTGTTGGTTTAAAAAGAACAAAGGGCCACACTGAGGTGTGACCCTTTGCCGCGTCGTAGCATCTTTATCCAATTACAGGAGGTGATGCTACGACGCTGCACATATTACTACCATTCATTAGCACCACCTCCTTTACATTAGGATAGCGGATTTGGAGGTGAGGGTTATTTTTTACCCTGCACGTTAATATTATTGCACAAAGGGGGGTGGTTGTCAATTCGCAATACGGTTTAGTTGTGGACAAATTTCCAATAATTCTCCCTTGACAAAGCAACGTTTTCCCCTTACCATAAAATCCAACTCATAGTAAAGTGGATGCATCCGCCTCATTTTTTTGGAGTGACCAATGTTTAAACGAGAGTACAAGTTCTATACGCCGGAAGAATATCTGGCCCTGGAAGAAATGGAAGATTATAGGAGCGAATACTACAACGGGGAAGTTTTTGCTATGGCCGGTGGCTCGGCCAATCATAATCGGATTGGGTTGAATGTGGCCGCAATGTTTAATATGGTTTTTGAAAATCGGTCTTGCGAAGCATTTATGAGTGATATGCGACTAATGGTTAAGCAAGTTGGCCTATACACTTACCCCGACGTTATGGTTGTTTGCGGTAAAGTTGAATTTGTCCCCAACCGCACCGATACTCTCACCAACCCCATATTGATTGTAGAAGTTCTCTCCGAATCTACAGAGGGTTACGACCGGGGTAAAAAGTTTGAGTTTTATCGCACTATTCCCACGTTGCAACATTACCTTCTTATTGACCAGAACCGGGTTCATTTAGAATACTTCCATAAACTGGACGGTGAGAGATGGGTTTTACGTGAGTTTAGTGAGATGGATGACATAATAAAAATACAG
Source organism: Chloroflexota bacterium (assembly GCA_024277275.1). GTDB lineage: Bacteria > Chloroflexota > Anaerolineae > 4572-78 > J111 > JAJRVO01. Next base: position 10,938 of record JAJRVO010000129.1, on the reverse strand, counting down.
ACCCTTGACTTTGAAATTCTTGTCAGTCGAATCTACAACAAGGTGCAGTGGGAGAGTGAATCGTAAGTTTTTTTGTCTGGCAACTATTCCCCAAATTCACTCCGTAGTTCAACTAACATTTCAACCGTGAAAGGATTTTTCCACGCCTCTAACATATCTATCCATTCTAATCGTTGAGCCAACTCTTGTTGCCGGGCATCGCCCGGCTGCTCCTCCAGCCAGGCAACGTAAGCTTCAAAATCAACAATTGCAGCGGGGTAATCTTCTAGCAAGGCATACGCCACTCCCCGGCTGTCGCGGAAGGTTCCTCTGGCAGGGTCGGCTTTTACGGCTTGTTGACAATAGGGCATAGCCGTTTCCGGCTGGTGTTCCAGGACGTATCCCCAGCATAACCCGTTGAGAGCGGCGCCGTAGTGGGGACGTAACTCCAGAGCTTTTTCCAGAGGGAGAGCCGTTTCCGCCATTGATAGTCCTTGCCGCAGGTAGATATATCCCTGATTGATGTAGGCTTCAGGCATATCCGGCTTAAGCTCCAACGCTTTTTTCAGGTCGACCAGGGCCAGCTCCAGATTCTCAGCCCCGCCAATGTTCAGCCGAATTGAAGCGCGGTTGTTGTAGCCCGGCGCCCAATCCGGCGCAATAGCCACCACCGCTTCAGCATCTTCCAGCGCCCGTTGTAAATCGTCGGGTTGTTTGCGGGCTTCATAGGCCGCCCCCCGATTGAGTCGAGCGGAGATCATACCTGGCCAGGCATCTATAGCCGCGCTGTAGGTTGTAATTGCCCCGTCCCAGTCCGGGGGATCACTGTGTTGGTAGGCTACCCCCAGGTAAAAATTGAGCGCCCCCCACGTTTTTTCATCAACCGATGTATCGCTTTCTAAATTGTCGCGAGCCTGCGTCAATAGCAGCCTGGCCTGGTCTGTCTCGTTCTGCCGCAAATATATCTGGCCCAGAGCCATCAGGGCCAGCGAGCGCACTTGTTGGGGCAAGTCGCTGTTGATGGTGGCTGACAGGTCCTGCAAATCTGCCACGTAATGCTGCAAAGCCGGGTCGATAAAAATGCTTTGATCAGCCGGGTACGCCATTTTTACAACAACCCGCCCTACGTCGTACTCGCCGTAAATAACCAGTGTGGCGCTAAGTTCTTGTCCCGTTTGTAGCGCCAGGTCACGTTTGCCTATTACCTCCGGCCAAATGGCGACGCGGATGTTTTGCAGCCGGGTGTTGTCAACCTCTCGCTGCAAGGCTTCGGCCAGCCGTCCGGCCACGTTGTAACCCACCTGACTGCTGGCGTAATTGGCAAAGTGAGCGACCAACACCAGCGTTTCTCCGGCAGCCGCCGGGTCGATATCTGAAAATGTGGAGGCAGGGGTAACGGTAGAAACAACCCTGGTCTCTTTTACGGAGTCAATTTGGTCTTGATTGACCCGCCAAACCCCAAATGCAATCAGCAGCGCCGCGCCCCCAACCACCATGACGATTTTGGACACTTCGACCAGGCTCAGTACAGGTTTTAGACCCTTCGACTGGCTCAGAACAAGTTTTTGGATTTTGGATTGGTTCTTAGGGGGTGGAGATTGGGAGATTGGAGATTGGGCCAATCCAGAGGATTGGAGATTGGAGATTGGAGATTGCACCCCCGCACCACTGCTCCCTTGCTCCTCTGCTCCTTTGACCCCCGGCTCCCCTGCTTCTTGCTCCGGTCGAAAACCGGCGGCGAGCAGCAGTTTATCACCCTCTTTCGGCGTCAAGCGGAGCTTTTTGGCAATAGCCAGCACATCCTCTCGGTGACGAGGCCGGGCCGTTGCTCCTTCTCGCCAGCGGAAGATAGTTTGTCGACTCACGCCAATAGCGCGGCCCAATTCAGCGTCGCTAATGCCCAAACGTTGGATATATTGGTTAAGTAGTTGGTTAAAGCTTTCCATATTGTCTCATTATACCGACTACCTCTTATGTTTACAATATAAAAGAGCGTTTGGAAGTCCGTTGGGGCTTGTTTATCCCGCAAATACACCCGAACCTAACTTTTGATAGGTCACAAATAATCCGTTAGCTGATATACTGATAGCCGTTACTTTGGCTGCAAATGGTCCTCATATGAATAACTAACAAATATCAGTAAAGATGGGTGACATTTGTCACTTTGATAATTTGCCAACCTTAAGTACAATACCGGAGTGTGTTTTAAAATAGAACGCACCCAAAATACTTCTATCCCTCCCCGGCTACCTTTTCCGCCGTTTTTCTTTACACGCAACCTTACCTTTTTGATATAAATTCAGATTGTCTTTTTAAGAAAGGAGAAACTGATGAAGGATATTTATTTGGGTATTGATATTGGCTCGACAACGATTAAAGTTGTTGTGCTGGATCGGGCGCACAATTTACTGGCGCAGCGTTATCTTCGCTCCGAAGGCCAGCCCCGGCAAACATTGCTGCGAGCAATGGATGATCTGTACCGGCGCTTTGATCCATCGCAGGTTGTTGGCGTGGGCTTGACCGGCTCCGGCGGCGAACCCATTGCGCGGTTAATTGGCGGGCAGCACGTTAACGAACTTATCGCCCAAACCCGCGCCGTAGGCGAGTTTCATCCCGAGGCGCGAACCGTCATTGAGATTGGCGGGCAGGATAGCAAATTTCTGTCGCTGGAGTGGGATGAAAAAAGCGGCAAAATGGCGCTGGTTGATTTTGCTATGAATACGCTTTGCGCGGCGGGAACCGGCTCGTTTCTGGATCAGCAGGCAGAGCGTCTTAGCATCTCCATTGAAAATGAGTTTGCCGACCTGGCTCTGCAATCTAAAAATCCGGCTCGGGTAGCCGGTCGTTGCACCGTCTTTGCCAAGTCGGATATGATTCACCTGCAACAAAAAGGCACGCCCCTGCCCGATATTCTGGCCGGTTTGTGCCTGGCGATGACCCGTAATTTTAAAAGCGTTATTGGCAAGGGCAAAGCTTTTGCCCCGCCCATTCTCTTTCAAGGCGGGGTGGCTTATAACAAGGCGGTGGTGCGGGCTTTTGTGTCGGTGCTGGATTTGGACCCCGGCCAACTGATTGTGCCAAATAATCACACGTTGATGGCTGCTCTGGGCACCGCTTTTGTGACAATGGATGAGGAAGTTGAGGGTAATTTGTCCCCCTTCTATGGATTTGCTCCTCTGAAAGATTACATCCGCGCCGGCAAAGGGAAGCGAAAAAGTATGCCCCCGCTGTACGATTCCGAGATTCAAGTTTCAAGCGCCGACCTCGAAATCCAAAATCCAAAATCCAAAATCCAAAATCAAATGCCCGTTTACCTGGGCATTGACGTTGGTTCAATTAGCACCAACGTTGTGCTCATTGACGAACATGCGCGGGTGGTGGCCCGGCGTTACCTGCAAACGGCGGGTAAACCGCTGGAGGCGGTGCGTTGCGCTCTGCATGAAATTGATCAAGAAGTAGGCGGGCAGGTAGAGGTGCAAGGCGTCGGTACAACCGGTTCGGGCCGTTACTTAACCGGCCATTTTGTGGGTGGCGATGTGATTCGCAACGAGATTACCGCCCAGGCCCGAGCAGCCATTGCCATTGACCCTGGCGTGGATACCGTCTTTGAGATTGGCGGGCAGGATAGCAAGTTTATCAGCGTTGACCACGGGGCCGTGGTTGATTTTGCTATGAACAGCGCTTGCGCCGCCGGCACCGGTTCTTTTCTGCAAGAACAGGCCGATAAATTAAACATTAACATTCAAGAAGACTTTAGCCGCCTGGCTCTTTCCTCGCCCAGCCCCACCTGTTTGGGCGAGCGCTGCACCGTTTTTATGGAGTCGGACCTGGTGCATCACCAGCAACAGGGCGCCAAGACGGATGAATTGACGGCGGGCCTGGCTTACTCAATTGCCCAAAACTACCTTAACCGGGTAGTCGACGGGCGACCTGTCGGCAAAAATATCTTCTTTCAAGGCGGCGTGGCCTGGAATCAAAGCGTTGTGGCTGCCTTTCAACAACTGACCGGGCGCAAAATCACCGTGCCGCCTCACCACGACGTGACCGGGGCCATTGGCGCCGCTATCCTGGCGATGGAGGCTCTGGCAGAGCGCAAGAGCAAGGGCAAGTTAGAACCAACAAAATTCAAGGGATTTGACCTGAGCGACAGACGCTACGAGTCAAACGTGTTTGAGTGCAAAGCCTGCCCCAACCTGTGCGAAGTCAACAAAGTGGTTATCAGCGACGAACCGCCCATTTTTTACGGAGCGCGTTGCGATATATTTGAAGAAGCCGGGCGAACACGCGACCGTTCCAGGCAGATTCCAGACTTTTTTACCACCCGCAATGATTTGCTGATGGGTGATTATGCCCCGCCAAACGGCCGGCGCAATGGGCGTTTACGCCTGGCTGTTCCGCGCGCGCTGACATTTTATGATCTCTTTCCCTATTGGCGCGCCTTTTTCGACGCCCTCGGCGTTGAGCTAATTCTCTCTGAAGCTACCAACCCAAAAATTATCAACCACACCTCGGAACACGCCGCGGCAGAAACCTGTTTCCCGGCCAAACTGGTTTACGGCCATGTGATTGATCTGCTTGACAAAGAGGCCGATTTTATGTTTTTGCCTAGTGTGGTTAATCGTGAAAATATTGCCGCCGGTCAAACTGAAAACAGCTATTGCCCCTTTATTCCAGCTATGTCTTACCTGGTTACGGCGCATATAGATGTTGAGGCTCAAGGCCATCGCCCCTTAAAATTTCCGCTGCATATGTTATGGGAGAAAGCCAAAAAGAAGGAACTGGACCTTTTGGCCCGGCAGTTGAATGTCCCGCCCAAGCGAGTCCGTGAGGCTGTAACGGCGGCTGAGACAGCGCAGCAAGATTTTTACGCCACCATACGCCGGCAGGGTCGCCAGGTTTTGAACAACCTCAAAGACGACCAGTTGCACGTGGTGATTATAGGCCGTCCTTACAATGCCTGCGACCCGGGAGCTTGTCAGGATTTGCCTTTTAAACTGCGCAAGCTAGGGGTGTTGCCCATTCCAATGGATTACCTGCCCCTTGATTCTGTTGACGTATCGGATCGCTACGAAAATATGTTTTGGCGCAGCGGGCAAGATATTTTGGCTGCCGCCACCATCATCCGCGATGACCCGCGCCTGCAAGCCATCTACCTGACCAATTTTAACTGCGGCCCCGATTCCTTTATTATCAACTTTTTTCGCCAGATTATGGGCGATAAACCCTTTTTGGAATTAGAGATTGATGATCATACTGCCGACGCCGGGGTCATCACCCGCTGTGAAGCCTTTTTTGAGAGTTTAAGAATGGGGAAAGGAGTTGTAGCATGACAACAAATGGTCACGATAAACCCAAAACTGTTTACATTCCATACATGTGCGATCACGGTTTCATCTTGGGCGCAGCCCTGCGCGCCCACGGCGTTCCCACCGAAGCCCTGCCGCCGCCCGGCGATGAAACGCTGGCTATTGGCCTGGACCTGTGCAAGGGACGCGAATGTTTGCCCTGTTTTACAACGACCGGCGATATCATTCTCCGTTCTCAGCAATCTGATTTTGACCCGGCGCAGTCAATCCTGATGATGCCGACCACAAACGGGCCGTGTCGCTTTGGGCAATATCGCACCCTGCAACGTAACATTCTGGATCAAAATGGATTGGCCGAAATGGATATCGTTTCGCCCAGCACCAAAAATTCCTATCGGGGCTTTGGCGACAACCCCACCAAGTTGCGCGCTCTGGCCTGGCAGGGCGTGGTGGCTGTCGACCTGCTGCAAAAGCTACTGCATGAACATCGACCTTATGAGGTTAACAAAGGTCAGACCGATGAGATTTATCAGCAATGTATGGAGCAGGTAGTAGCCGGTACTGAAGCCGGCGGAGGCAAGGCGTTGGTTGAAGCAATGCAGTGGACGGCCAAACAGTTTGAGGCTCTCCCCGTAGACCGCAGCCGGCCTCGTCCCCTCGTCGGGCTGGTCGGCGAGATTTACCTGCGCTTCAATACCTACAGCAATCAGGACGTCATTCGCCGGGTAGAGGACGCCGGGGGCGAGGTGATGGTCGCCAGTATGATGGAATGGTTTTACTATACCAACTGGAGCGTTAAAGAGTTTAGCTGGGGTTTGGGGAAATACATGGGCTTTTTGGGCATGACCCTGGTAGACAAGTATCAACAGTATCAAGAGAACAAGCTGGTGAAACAGGTGGAACATCTGCTCAAACATCCCCACGAAGCGCCCATTAGTCAGTTGATAGAAAATGTTCGTCCCTACTACGAACCTTACCTGGCTACCGAGGCCGTCTTGAGCATGGGCAAGGCCATCGATTTTGCCAAGAGCGGGTTGTGCGGCATCCTAAATATTATGCCCTTCTCCTGTATGCCCGGCATCATCACCGCCGGCATGGCTCCTCGTCTCCGGGCCGATTTGGACAACATCCCCTGGCTGGACGTTATTTATGATGCTCAGGAGGGGACAAATATCAACACCCGCCTGGAAGCCTTTATGTACCAAGCCGTTCAATTTCAACGACGGGTGGCTAAAGCAGAAACAGTGTAGTGTTTGCCTCGTTCCGGCGCTCCGGCGTGGGAACGCATACAAGACGCTCTGCGTTAGATTTTGTCTCGTTCCCAAACTTCAGATTGGGAACGAGAATGTAAAACAAGTCCTTTGGGTTTTCAAAACCCAAAGGACTTGTTTTATTGTCTGTAACACCCAATGCAACACATCTGGGTCTTGAAGTGCAACGTGTGTAACAGTAAAGTGGAGGACAAAGGTCGGCCAACCAATCATTAAACTTTCAATCAGAGAAGGAGAAAACACAAAATGACACACAAACAATTTTCTCAAATTACCAACAACCAAGTATTCACCCAAACAAAGGGACACTGGTTCCTGGCAATCTTGCTGTTAGTTCTACTTGGCTCTACCGCTTGCGGCGGTCAGTCCCCCGAGGCCAGCAAAGCCCGCAGTCGGGCAGTTATTAATGCCGGGGCCATTGTCCCCGCCGAGGAAATTCGCGTAGCCGAATATCTACAATATTACGAACAGAACTTCCCGGAGCCGCAGCAAGACGCGGTTGGGCTGGATTTGCGTTTGGGCAACAGCCGTATGCCGGCCCAGGGAGGCTCGGCCTGGTTACAAATGGGCTTGCAAACCAGGTCGGCCCAGGCGGAAATTGTGGCTCCCTTAAATCTGGCTCTGGTCATCGACCGCAGCGGCAGTATGGATGAGCCGGACAAAATGCCCTACGTCAAGCAATCGCTGCGTGTTTTTCTGGAAAGCCTGAACCCCGACGATATCGTCTCTATTGTCACCTACAGCGACGAGGCCCAACTGCTGCTCCCGGCCCAGCCGGTGGGGGATGGTCGCTGGGTGCGATCCGTTATCGAGCGCATTCAGCCGGGGGGCAGCACCAATTTGCACGCCGGGATGATGCTCGGCTTTCAAGAGGTCGATAAAAACTTTGATATTCGCCGCAATAACCGGGTCATCCTGCTAACCGACGGCATCGCCAACGTGGGTGTAACCGATCCCAACCAAATTGCCGCCGACGCCCTGACTTACAATCAACGCGACGTCTATCTGAGTACCATCGGCTTGGGGTTGGAGTTTAATGACGCTTTGCTCAGTCAACTGGCCCGGCAGGGGCAAGGCGGGTACAGCTTTGTCGACTCGGCCCAGGAGATGGACCGCATCTTTAGGGAGCGCGTGGCCGGGCTGAAACAGCGCGTCGCCGGCGATATCAGCCTGACCATTATTCCGGCGGCAGGCGCGCGACTGGTCGGCCTGACCGGCCTAGATCAAATACCGCCCGCCGAAGGAGCCAACGTACCGCTGCCTCCCCTGGGAACCGGCGACAGCGCGGTCATTTTAGCCCAATTGCAGGTCGATTCCTTTTCTGGCGCGTCCCGTTCCCGCCCGGTGGCGACGGTTCAGTTGCATTATTTTGACGAGTTCGCTCAACGCGCGGTGATAGTGGAGCAAGCCATCACAGCGGAGATGGTCGCCAACCTGAGCGGTTACGACCCCACTTGGGACCTTGAGGTTTTGCGCAACGTCACCATTCAACAAACTGCCGAGGGGATGCGGGAGATTAGCAATCTGTTCGATGCCGGTCACTATGAAACAGCCTGGCGACTGGCGGTAGAGTTAGAGAACCGCCTGAGCGAAGTCGCCCGGTTAACTAACGACAACCAGTTGCTTGAAGATGCCGGGTTACTCCAACGCTACCGGCAAACCCTGGCCGACGCCGTCTGGCAAACCGAAGACCGCGCCCCGCGCTTGGCAGACGCCCCCCGGCCTATGCCTTCGCAGCAGCGGTCTGCGGTAGGTAACTCAGACTACGCCCCAATCCCAACGCCATCAATGCCGACGGTCGAAATTCAGTGACGAGGCTATATCTAGTGGTTAATCATTTTATACCACAACATACTGTAGGGTCTATCCATTCTTGTCAGATAAATTGATAATAATTCCTGAAAAACCAAATTGACGCACCGGCTAAAATATGTTACCATAACCGCTTGTATGCGTTAATGGGGAACATTTCCATACTTATCAGTAAAGAAGGAAGGATAGTTTTGCGAAAAATGAGGTTTAAAACAAAAACACGAATATTGGTTTTGATTGCGGTATTGGCGCTGGGTGTGTTCAGCGTTATTCCGGCCTGGGCCTACCAGGGTGTGGGCGGCAGTCCTTATGCCGCTGATTTGCTGGTCAGCGGTTTAAATACCGGCACGCTCGACCCCGGCCAGGAATATTGGTACGCCTACAGTCGCCTTGATTTGGGCGACGCGACTTACGACTCTATTATTCTCAGCCTCAATTTTGAAGCGGATGGGATAGCCGTCGCTAACCGGGTTAACTTTCAGGTTTTTACCTTTAACCAGGTTGAAGCGTGGCTAAAAGATAATAGCGGCCCGGTCGATAATCTGGGTTTGGGCACGCCCGCCAGCGCGGATTTTGACGTCGCCACCGGCGAGCGGATGTGGGCCGGTCCCGTTGCGCCCACCGAAGTTTACTACGTGCGCATCTTCAACCTGTCGCCCAGCCCCATCCGCTTCCGGTTGACGGCTCTGGGACAGACAAATGGCATCTTTGATAATTTGGCAGCCGCCGAAAGGTCAACAGCGGCACAGACCACGCAAGTCATTCCGGCGGCCATCAGCGTTCCGGGCGAGGCGACGCAAGCCGAGTCAATCGACACGTCGGTGGGCGCATTGCCGGTTCAACCCAGCGATGCCTCGCCCGCTTCAACAAGCTGGTTGCTGGCCGCTCAGGCCATTCAAGGCTTGCCGCCTCAAGAGGCGGCTGCCTGGCTGATGTCGGCGGCTATGTTGGGCTGGTTGCCCGGCGGCGGTCAGGCCGAGTCTGCTCCGGCCTCGGTCCCGGTTGATCCCAATCCCGTCCCTCCAGTCGTAGTCGATGTGGATTCTGATGACGCCCAACCCGATGTTGTGGAAGCTGCGCCGGTTGAGCCTGAAGTCGAAGCTGTACCCGCCCCCCCTGACCCCACCACGGGCGAAAGCATCTACCCCAACCGGCCCGTCAAATTGTTGGATGCTCCTAATACCGGTCTGCTTGCTCCCAAATCTGAACACTGGTATACCTTTACTCCCGGCAAAGTAGACGATAAGCTTATAGAGAACTATTCTTTGACAATGTTCTTTACGCCCGGCGAACCTAATCTGGCTCGATACGTCACCTTTGAAATATTCAACAGCAGCCAGTACCATATTTGGGAACGAGGCACGCCCCGTGATATGGAGCATTTTGGAGCCGGTTCCTGGGTTTCCAGAGACGGCGATTATATGACCGGCGAGCGCTTGTGGCACGGAACCGTGGTAGACGGCAATACCTATTTTGTGAAAATCACCAACGATACCAACAAGCGAATTGATTACCACCTTGTTCCCGGCGATATTATCAACACCGAACTTGGCAAGCCAACCTCCGGCAGCGTCAAACCGGTTATTGCAGACACAACCCCAACCGGCAAAGATATCGGGGCGCCTTTAGCGTTGCACAGAGGCCGGGATGAGGGTAAATTACCGTCCCAGACAGATATCTGGTTTAGCTTTAGAACCCCCAACATCAATGAAGACAGCTTTGATTTTTTGCCTTACCTGATTGAGCTAACCCACAAGCCGGGCTTTGGCAGCGTGGCCAACCACGTAAATGTAGAAATTTACCCCTACCAGGAACAACAAATCTGGCGACGCGGCGACGGCGACCAAATGAAACCTCTGGGAGTAGGCAGCTTTACAGAATACAACAAGGATGCTGATACTCACACCTGGGTTTGGGACGGGCATTTTGTTTCCAATACAACCTATTTTGTCAGGGTTAGAAACGGATCGGGGCAAGAGATAGATTACAATTTGGTTATCCGGCGTCGATAAGCAGATTGCTTGCCAAAAAAATATCTCAACTGTAACAATGAAAAAAGCGGGGCCGTTTGGCTCCGCTTTTTGTTATGTTATCCTTCCCGCATAGACATATCCCTGTTGTTTTGTAAGCCTTCTCATGCTATTATCATATGGCCGCTACTTAACAATTTTGTAATGTGTAACGTTTTGCGCGTTATAGTATTACCTCGCAACATTTGCGTTATCCGCGAGAATCATTTGTTCATTGTTAATTGTTCATTGTTAATTTGCGGCTTGCCGTGCTATGTTTTACGCATTGTTAGCTCTGATCCGGTATGGTTGAAATAAAAATGGTTGCCGAAACAGATAAATAATGGACGATCCAAAAAAACGTTTTACCCGGGTCTCAATTAATACGGCCGATAACTTAAAAACCATTGCTGTGTCGGCAGGAACGCTTGGCCTGTCTAAACTGTCTCTGCCCGAGATTGAGGTAGCGGTTGATCAGGTGGCGCGGATGATTCCGGCCGGCAATGTGCCCGGTATGATTTTGAGCGGGTTGACCCGCCTATCGCAGGGACGCAAGCTCTC
>JAJRVO010000128.1 GCA_024277275.1 Chloroflexota bacterium | reverse complement strand
TATGGCTACTATTTCTGGCGATGGGCTGGGCATATGCTACACTCTCCTCTGCAAACTCAGGTTTGTTAGATGGCTATTATTATAACACGTAACGTTTGTATGCCCTCTTTCATCCGCTTTAAAAATGGCCAAAGTCGAGTTATAATCCTACTCATTGTCTTGGGGTTGGCTGCCTGTGGCGAAACGACTGCCACTCAGGTAGACAACTCCGGCGAAAGCGCCGCCCCGGCCACAGCCGGTCCCTTGACAGAGGCGTATGATGAGGCCTTGACCATCAAGAATCAACTGTTGTTAGGAACCCTGCGGCTGGAAGATACGCCTGAAGCGGTCACACCGGAACAAGCGGCTCAATTAGTCCCACTCTGGATGGCTATGAAATCTCTGACAACCAGCGGCGCCGCCGCTGATGAGGAAATCACGGCCTTGCAAAATCAAATTATAGATATGATGACTCCGGAGCAAGTGGAGGCCATCGCGGCAATGCAGTTGACCCAGGCCGACTCGCAAGCCTACTACATCGAAATCGGCATTTCTACCCCTTCCACCCCCAGCCCTGACGCCACCGACTCGATGAGTAGCCTATCTAAGGAAGATAGGCAGGCGACCAAAGTGGCTCTCGGTACGCCGGTTGGGGCCAGCTCCGGCAAGAGCGTTGTTCTGCTGGATAACGTAATCGAACTGTTGCAAGACAAAGCAGCCTGAAAATCTAAAGACGCTAAAGGTTTTAAAAACCTTTAGCGTCTGGGATAAAGAAAGGATTAGAATAATGAAAAATCTAATAATCTGGCGACTATGGGCAACCATCCTGTTGGCTCTACTTATCGGCGGGGCTACTTTTGTCCCCGGTGCGGCGGCCCAGAGCGATAACAGCCCCCGCCTGACCGTTACGATTGAGGCCCTCAACGCGCGCGGCGGCCCCGGCACAACCTATCCTGTTATCGACTTGCTGGTTCAAGGCGATGAAGTGAGCGTGGTCGGCCATTATTCTGTTAGCGACTGGTGGCAGGTAAAGCTGCTTGATGGTCGCACCGGCTGGGTGAGCGGCGTGTCAACCTACGTGCAAGTGCGTGGCGATATCACCGGCTTGCCGGAAATAGATGTGTCGACAATTTCTACTGTCTCAATTGCCGGCCCTGCTCAAGCCCAATCCGGTTTAAGCGGCGCTATCGTTTTTCAGACGGTCAGCAGCGGCCCTATTTACGCCATCGAGGCCGGTGGAAGTAACTTGCGCTATCTGACCGCCGGCCTCGACCCGGCCCTCTCTCCCGATGGGCAGTGGGTGGCCTTCACTCGCTGGGAAACCAACCAGAGTGGAGCGTTGGGCAGCTTGTGGGTAATCAATGTAGACGGCAGCGGTGAACGAGTCATTATGAATAATGTACTCCAGCCCAAATCACCCACCTGGTCGCCGGATGGAACACAAATAACCATCAGTATGCAGCACGGCGGCTGGATAGAACCAAAAGATACCTGTAGCACAACAAAGCCTCCCCCTGAGGCGTATGACATCAAGTCTTCAGCCATCAAAGGTGGCGGCAAACTCTACTGCTACATCCTGCCGCCTAACCCGTACTGGGGTTTGCGGGTGGTGGACGCAGCAACCGGCACGTTTGAGGACCTGCCACACGATACCCATTCTTCCTCTCCGGCGTGGGACCCGGCCAATCCCTGGCGCATTGTGTACGATGGGGATTTGAGTCTGGTCAACCTAGACCTCAACCAGGGCGCTACCTGGCCGCTGACCGGCGATGTGGCCGACCACTCGCCAACCTTTTCGCCCGACGGCAGCAAAATTGCCGTCAGTTATCGCCAGCACGACCATTGGGAGATTCACGTACTAAACGCCGATGGCAGCGGGCGGGTGCGTTTGACCGAAACCCCCTGGCGCGTTATCGGCGACCAGCGGCTCAACGGGGAAGAACCCCGGCTGTGGAACAATGTCGCCCCGGCCTGGTCGCCCGACGGCTCGCAAATTGCCTTTTTAACCGACCGTAATGGCCTGTGGGAAATCTGGATAATGAACGCCGACGGCAGCAACCAGCGGCCATTGATTTCGGCAGAAACGTTGGCTGGGCTAACATTGCAATATAACGGCGTAGATGAGCGAGCGATTTCATGGCGGTAGGATAGCAGTTTTCCCCAAGCGCCATTGACAAACTTGGGGCACACAAAACGGTCCCCAAATATTTAGTCGTACCCCGGAGACCAGTTCAGGCGAGCTGGCCTCCGGCATTTCTTCCGGCAAAATCCGCCTTATTGTCTGCCGGTGAACAGTAAGAGAACCAGGCGGGTATAGATAAAAACCCAAAAAATGGTATAATGAGGGCGCAACTCGGCCTGTCTTTGGTGAAACGAAATAATACCTTAGAGCGTGTTTCTTAAATCGTGTGGGCCAGACCGCAGAGGTTTCTAAAGCCCATTTTAACTGTAAGTTAGGGTCATAATCGAGGCAAATTCGCTTGAAAATATCTCGCAAAAAACCTCTGCGGTCTTTAAGAAACACGCTC
>JAJRVO010000127.1 GCA_024277275.1 Chloroflexota bacterium | reverse complement strand
TTGGCCGGGTTGGTGTTGGCGGCCAGCAATGTGGACAGCACGGCAATGCGCTGAGACAGCATCCGCTGGCGGCCGGCAATGTTGACAACGGTTGCCCGGGTTTTCTCAACCTTAATCACCGCCCCTTGCCCCAAAAAACTATACCGGCCAGCAGGGCCAGCGCTCCCAGGGACAGGATGATTCTGAGAGTCAAGCGGCCAATGGTGGTCTCACTTCTTCTGATAAACATGATAAACTCTCCTCCATCTTTTCGTCGCGAACCGGGGGGCAATTTTCGCCAATGCCCAGCGAGAAAGTCAGGGTTTTAGCAACCGGGTGCGTGTGTCAAGCCAGATAATGCTTGAGTTCAAGCGAGATTGACAAGGGTAGCGAGGCTACATCGCCTGAATGTGCCTTTGCCGGCCCAATATGGTTGATTAAAAACCGGGTTTGCCAATTCGCTTGCAACGATTTGTTAGCTTGGCCCGGCGGGATAAAACTACTTGCTTTTGCGAAGCTGTTTTTCCCAATGTCATCCTGCATACCGCAACGCATATTCATCCAGCAATCGCCGTATCATCTTCTGATACGATACCTGATGTTTAGCTGCCTCGTGCTTAAAGAATTCTACGCTCACTTTACTTAAGGCTATTGTCACCTTCACCGTTTCTTCCCGAAATGCTAACTCTTCCGGTGGCGGCAAAAAGTCCTCCACTACTCTCACTTTATCCATCGGGCCATCGCTATAGTTGATTTTGTTCTTCATAAATGCGTCTGCCTTTTCGCCAATAACCTGCTCCAAATATCTGAATACGTTGCTCTCGATAGGTGAACCGTACCGTTAAAATACCTTCATTCACTTTTCCCAAACAATAATATTGCTTTTCAAATTCTGTGCTGTGGGTTACATCTTCCAAAATAACACGGTTCGGATCAGCGAAGGCGTATTAGGCGATGATGAACGAGACCCCATGCTTTTCCTGATTGCTGAGGTCTTTGTTAGTATCCTATTCAAACTCGGTGCGTCGTCGAGAAGCCCTACCGAGACTATAGCACAAATATGGCTTTACGGCAATATGTATGTATTGCTAAAAGTGATCTCCGCTTTGAGATAGAGCGCCCTGAAGTTTTCCTGGATGTAATTGAAGTTGGCGCCGTTTTTCGCCAAGCTAACGATTTGTTATACGGCATTTTATTGTCTTTCTTGTGGCACGAGCCGCATTACATTGGTATAAAGCTCAATAAAGTCATCTCCATTTACGGGACAATCGAACGATAACTTTAGGAATGACATGCTTTCTTAAACCGAACTTAGGTTAGGGGAAATGTATCAAAAACAACGAGTAGACCTTGCAAACTTTTGCTGTATGGGGAAATCCCCCCATGCGGCATCGTCAAAAATTCCCCATTCCATAAAAGCAAAATTCAGCCTAAAAATGGGTGCAATCCCATATGGAATCGACTGACCTGGTGTGTTATAGTAAGTATAAGGAAAATCGTTCAACATTACACTATTATTTAAGGAGGCTTACAATGGCAATAGTAGAAATATTATCAATTACATTAATGTTCATTGGATTTGCGGCAGTTCGCATAGGCATACCCCTCCTGATTCTGTGTCTGTTGAGCCTGGTGGGTCATCGCGTGTTATCGCCAGCCTGATCTGGCTCAAGGAGTCTCACAGAATTTTGCCTACAACACCCGGCATACACTGCTGGTCGCCAGAGATTGTGAATTACATCACTTGATGATCGGAGGATAAAGTAGGTATGTTTAAACCAATCACTGCCACTACCTGTAACGGTAATGCAATCGGGCGATTGATTCTTATCAGTGGCCTGGTTGTTTTATTTAGTTTGATTCTACCGGCCACAATATTGGCCGGACCGCCCCTTCCCCACGGAACGGAAGAGTGTGCCGGTTGTCATCTGGACGAGACAACCGCCTGGCAAAATTCTCCCCATGCCGAAGCTGCCAGCGAGCAGGGTGTTTTTGGGGTTACGTGCGAAGGTTGCCACGGCGCATATGATAAAAAGCATCCTAACGCTGTCGACTCGTCTGTTTGTAAAGCGTGCCATACCGATACGGTTAAGCAATGGCAAGACAGCTCTCACGCAAAGGCCGGCCTGGATTGTATTGAATGCCACTTGTCGCACTCGCAGCAGTTTAGGTTGACCGATGACGAATGGTGCGCTTCCTGTCATCGTAAACAATTAGAGGAGCCTCACCACCTTACTCACAAAGATATAAATGTTACTTGTGCTAATTGCCATCACTCAGCAGACTCCAGCAGCCATGCGTTTGAGGGAGTTCCATCGGAAAATTGCGGAACGTGTCACGGGCAGGGTATTTATGCCGAGGAATGTATTGATTGCCATCCGCAAGAGGCAACGGCTTGGCAAGATTCTCCCCATGCTAAAGCAGCCAGCCACGGTTTTGGGGCAACGTGCAAAAATTGTCACGGTTCATTTGTAGAGAATCATCCCGGAAAGGGCGTGATGCAACTAAATACCGACTCGTCTGTTTGTTCTGACTGTCATGCCGAAACGTTTGAGCAATGGAAAAACAGCCCTCACGCCAAAAATGGCGTGCAGTGCATTGGCTGCCATCTTTCTCACTCGCAGGATTTTCGGTTAACCGACGAGACGTTGTGCGGTTCTTGTCACCGTGACCGGCTGGACGATTTTTCTCACAGCGCTCACAGCTATGCAGAGGTCACTTGCATTGATTGCCATCTTGCGCCGGGACCCGGCATTGATGAGACAGCCCTGGTCAGCGCGGGCGGGTCTGGCGGAACCGCAACAAAACAGGTTCCAAATCATAATTTTGCAGGCGTTCCTTCGGAAAATTGCGCCAGGTGTCATGGACAGAGAATACATACCGCCGCTCTCCATTCAGATGTGGGTAACGCAAGCACGGTTAATCTGGTAGCAATGGCCGACCGCGTTCCGGAACTAACCGATAAATTGGAAGCCGCCCAAGAGAAAAATGAATCGTTGCAGATGTTGACACTAATCTCTCTGGGCGGAGGCTTAGGTATTGGCGGGATATTGGGATCACTCTTTGTGCTAATGGCCGGCTACCTTACCCGCAAAGCCAGGAGAAAGCGTAGAACCCAATAATATAAGCGCTCCCCATTTTTTCTTATGAGAGTGAGTACAATCGCCCCCTGAAAACTCTCTCAAAAATAGACTCTTTGTTAAACGGCGGTTGCTTGTCAGGCAACCGCCGTTGTTTGTTGTGTGCTGGTTAGGCCCTTTTCGCCATAAATCGCAGAGCTAAATGAATTTCT
>JAJRVO010000126.1 GCA_024277275.1 Chloroflexota bacterium | reverse complement strand
CTCAGTCGGGCTGATTTTTGCCGGTGTAAGAGCAGAATTGGCAGAATTAACGAATCAAAATTCTATCATTCTGGAAATTCTGCTCTGAAATGCCAACAATTGCACAATTTTCATACCCTAATTGTCAAACCGGGAATTGCTATCCCTCCTGCAGATCAGGGCAAAAAATCCAGTCATTCCGGCAGGCAAAACCGCACCGCAATTAAATTCTCAAGTCTAAGTGTAATATAAAAGTTCAATTGGCGTCTTTAAGCAAAACTCAAAGCAACCTTAAATGAATCTTAAAATACGGTATTTAGAACGCGGATTACCAGGATGGGTGGATTTTTTATTAAGCAGAGCGACTTAATCCGTTAAACCTGGCAATCCGTGTTTTTAAGCTTATTGTTCAACATTTATTGACCGCTTAATTTTTAGCCAAATTTCGTATCTTCTCAATAATTTGGGATAACGTAGGTCAAACTTAAGTTTGACTTACAACTGCCCTTGTTTTTTGAGAAGATACAAATTTCTAATAAAAATCTAACAAACATTCTAACGTAATTCTAACAAATCTTTGGTAAATTTTTTGCTTGAAACAAACAGTACCAACCAAAAACTCAATAGCAGTAAAAACTAAAAGACCATCCTGGTCTATAACTATTTAAGATGGGTGATTTCCAAACGGGGAGATTGTACAACTTTTATGGTTGCTCTACCTGCCCCGCCTGCACGCCCAGGCGGGTTTTTTAGTTACAAAAGATATATATTATTAGTGTAGAAAGGAGAATTAAACTATGTCAGATTTAAAATTGCGTCCACTGGGAGACAAGGTTTGGATAGAGCCGATTGAGCGTGAAGAGATGACAGCCTCCGGCATTGTCCTGCCTGAAACGGCTAAAGAAAAGCCAATGGAAGGCCAGGTACTGGCCGTAGGGCCGGGCGCTCGCCAGGATAACGGCAAACGCGCTCCACTGGATGTAAAAATTGGCGACAAGGTGCTGTTTGCCAAGTATGCCGGTACCGAAATAAAGCATAACGGGACCAAGTACCTGATTATGCGCGAGAACGACCTGTTAGCAGTGGTAGATTAAAACAATAATATTTCTAAAACACTCAAAAAACGCAGAAAAAGGAGTATTCAATAATGGCAAAACAATTAGTTTTTCGAGATGAAGCTCGCCGGGAATTAAAGACCGGCATTGATATCTTGGCCCGAGCCGTAGCCACCACGCTTGGCCCCAAAGTACGTAACGTGGCCCTGGACAAAAAATGGGGTTCGCCCACAGTCACTCACGATGGCGTGACTGTTGCCAAAGAGATTGAGTTAGAAGATCATTACCAAAATATGGGCGCTCAACTGCTTAAAGAAGCGGCCACCAAAACCAACGACATTGCCGGAGACGGCACCACCACCGCTACCGTGCTGGCCCACACTATGGTCAATGAAGGACTAAAAAACGTGGCTGCCGGGGCCAACCCTATGCTGCTTAAGCGAGGCATTGAAAAAGCCGCCGCCGCCCTTAACGACGCCATCAAAGATATGGCTATTTCCATTGATACCAAAGAAGAGATTGCCGACGTGGCCTCTATCTCGGCGCAGAACCGCGAAATTGGCGGGTTGATTGCCGATGTTATGGATAAAGTTGGCAAAGATGGCGTGATTACCGTTGAAGAAAGCAAGGGCCTGGCCTTTGAAACCGACTACGTTGACGGGATGCAATTTGACCGGGGCTATATTTCTCCTTACTTTATCACCGACCAGGAGGCTATGGAGGCTGCCCTGGAAGACCCGTACATCCTCATCCACGATAAGAAAATCTCTGCGGCCAACGATCTGGTACCGGTTCTGGAGAAGCTGGTCCAGACCGGCAAGCGAGAGTTGCTGATTATTGCCGAAGATGTGGATGGCGAAGCCCTGGCCACCCTGGTGTTAAATAAACTGCGCGGCACATTTAATGTTTTGGCCGTTAAAGCCCCCGGTTTTGGCGACCGGCGCAAGGCTATGCTGCAAGATATTGCCATTTTGACCGGCGGCAACGTCATTACCGAAGAGATGGGGCGCAAGCTGGACAGCGCCACCCTGGACGATTTGGGACGCGCCGACAAAGTGGTCTCTACCAAAGACGATACCACCATCATCGGCGGCAGCGGTTCAGAAGACGCCATCAAAGGGCGGGTCAACCAGATTAAGGCTGAAATTGAAAATAGCGCCAGCGATTATGACCGCGAAAAGCTACAAGAACGGCTGGCAAAACTGGCCGGCGGCGTCGCTGTAATTGGGGTTGGCGCGGCCACCGAAACCGAATTGAAGGAGAAAAAGCACCGGGTAGAAGATGCTTTGAGCGCAACCCGGGCCGCTGTAGAAGAAGGGATTGTACCCGGCGGCGGTGTGGCTTTACTTAACGTTATGTCCGTGCTGGATGATGTAAAAGGGGATAACCCCGATGAACAAACCGGCATCAACATTGCCCACCGCGCCCTGGAAGAGCCGATGCGGGGCATTGCCCGCAACGCCGGGTTAGACGGCTCGGTTATTGCGCAAGAAGTGCGCCGCCGGCAAAAGGAAAACGGCAATCGGATTGGCTACGATGTGATGACCGGCCAATATCTGGATATGGTTAAAGCCGGCATTATTGACCCGGCCAAAGTTACCCGAGGCGCGCTCAATAACGCCGCTTCCATCGCCGCTATGATCCTGACCACCGAAGCCCTCATTACCGATGTGCCAGAACCGGAGAAACCCGCTGTCCCCGCGCCACCGGAATACTAATATAAAAAGGGCGACGGTCCCTATGGGACGGCAATGATAATGAAAATACCCGTAGAACAAGCTATTAGCTTGTTCTACAAAACAATATTAAAGAGATAAGGGAGACAGGGGGGACAGACAGCCTCTCCCTGTCCCCTTGTCTCCCCCTCCCCTTGTCCATTTTTAGCATTGAACCCAAAGAACAATGTCTGAGCTTACAAACCTGACAGCCACCCGCGAAGCGTTGCATGAACTGGCGCGTATTGTTAAAATCACCCGGCAAACCCTGGCCCAGATGATGCAAACAGTTGAACAACTTGGCTGGTTACCCCACAATACCCCGCCCGGTCAACTGGTTGAAGCCCTGGGCCACGTAGAAGACGTTCGCGAAGGGTTTATATTTAGCCAGCGCGCTTCGCCCCAAATCACTTTATCTGAACTGCAAGCCCTGGTGCGGCATGTCTTTATAGATTGGCAATGGATACAAGAGCTTGATATTATCCTGACCCCCGGCAGTCAGGTTGAAACTTTAGGCCAGCAACTGGTCGCCTACAATCACGCTCTGGTAGCGCTGGCCGTTTTGCCCCGGTTGCCGGCGCAAGCGGTAACGTTTCCCCAGCCAAAGCCAACCTACCACGATGTTGACGTGCCGGTATTGCCCGTTGACCTGCTGGCTCGCATTGAAGAAATTGAGCAAATGATCTATCAAGCCGACCTCAAACCGATTAACACCCTGGCCTACGCCCCCCTCAGACGAACATACGCCTTTTTGAAGCCAGCAGTTGGCTGGCCGATAACTATTTGGGAACTTTTATCAACTTTTAACGGTTACTATCCCCTGAACAGCTATAAACACCCCTGGTGTTGCAAAACCATGCCGGTGATGTGTTGATTGGTTGGATTAATCAGGAATCGTTCCAGCCGGGCCATTGTTGATAACGTCTCTCTGGAACAGTTCAAAAGGATTAACTGAGGCGTTGTTTTCTCAACCCGTTCAAGGGGAACCAGGCGTTTTATAGCCGGCGATTGCTCCTCGACCACAACCAGGTGGGTTGTTTCCCGGCTGATGGGGTCTGAAATAGTGGTGATAGAACGGCCTGCAAAGCCGTCGGTGCAGTAAACTGCTACATTTAAGGGAATGTTCATAATGGTTGCCTTCTTCATTGAAATTAGCCAGTATGATTGATGTTTTAAGAAATTGTGAATAATTAAGCCTTGCAGGGCAAGGACTGAATGGTGAATTGTGAAGTTAAAAAACATTCACAATTAATTATTAATTATTCACCATTCACAATTATGTCCTCTCTTGTCAGTTGCCGGGCGTACTTTCAGCTTCCGGGGTGGGGGGTGGTTCCAAAAAATCGTCGCGGGTTTTTTGGACAAAGTTGTTGCCGGTGTACTCTGCCACCCGCACGTAGTAGGGCGACTCGGAGTATTTGGCGGCGTAGCTGTTGTTGGCGGCCTCATCTTTGGCCCCGATGCGGAGGGTGTATTCTTCTCCCCCCTGCGTTTTAAGGGTGATAACGGCCAGCGGGTCGTCCAGCCCAAAAGAGGGTTGCTCCTCTTTGCCGATGGGGGTGGTCATCCGTAAAGAGACAGCTTGATTGACCAGGCCGGTGACCACGTTTTCTTTCAGGGTTTCGTCGTCAGACAGGTCCTTCATAGTCCACTTGTCGCCCTCTTTTACAAAGTCAAACACGCCGTTTTGGTTTTCCAGGGTCATCGCTACGGTAGCGGTTTGGGGAAGGGTGTAGTAGAGCGTGTCAATCCAGGCTGAAGCCTGAGCGTTGGCATCGTAACTGTTGATGTCGGCGGTCAGGTAAACCTCGGCCTGGTCATCCACCCGGACGTGGGTAGCTCCGGCCCCGGCGGAACTGCCCAGGTAGAGCTTGTAATTGCTGCCGTCGAGTAAGGTGATTTCCAGCAGACGGTTAAAATCATCCCCGGCAACCTCAAGGCGTTTGTGACTGGCCTCGGTTTTGGCGACCAGCCGGTTGGTTTTGATGCCTTTAATCTTCTCCAACAAGGGAGAGATTTTGTCGGCCTGAACCGGGAAATCACCGGCTTTGGGCAGAATCCAGTTGTCGCCCTCGTTGGCCAGGACAACCAGCTTGTCTTGGCCATCGCGGATGGTTAGCTCAGTCACATCGGCGGCGGAAAAATCGGCCAGCAGAGGGCCGCCGCCCCCTTGTGTTGCGGATTGCGGCCAATAGATAAAGGCGGTCAGAGCCAGTTGAAGGACTAAAACAATTGCCAGAATTTGGTTGGTTTTGTTCATGATGTTTTTCTCCTAAAAATGACCCTCCCCCAACCCTTCCCTTTAGGAGGGGAGTTTGTCCCCTCTCCCTGGGGAGAGGGTTAGGGCGAGGGGGTAATTACACCGTCCCCGTTACCTGCTGCCTGTCGCTGCCGGATGGTTTGGATTGGGGCAGCAGTTCCATTGGTTTTTCATTGTGTTGGCGCATTCGCCAGATGACGCCCAGGCCGACCAGGGCCAGCAGGGCCAGAATGTAGTTGGCGACTTCCCAAAAAGTCTGGTCTTGTTGGGTCAGCGGGTTAAGCACCCGGCTCGACGCGCCCCGCGAGCGAATGGTCAGTAGGTCTAAATCTTCTACCGACCAGTCAACCGTGTTTTGGGCAAATTGCAGGCTGTTTATGTAGCGGTCGTGGGTCAGGCTGGAGGAGATGTCAAACACGATGTCGTTGAGAAACTCCGCGCTGCCGATGACCACCAGCCGGGCCGTGTCGGGCGAGTTTTCTATAACGCCGATGTTGTTTTGGGCCTGTTCCGTTTCCGGCGTCGGCCCTTCAACCGCGCCTTCTTCTGTGGCGGCTGTTTCAGCCAGCGGCGAGGCCTTGCCTTTGAAGTAACTCTCAAAGACCCCTTGCACCGAGACGGACAGCGGGTATGACTTTTGCTCGCCTTCGATGGGGAAGCCCAGTTCCGGGTAGGCTTGCATATCGGGCTGGATGTCGGTCTCGGTTCGCAGCCACGAGGCCGGACTGGATTGAAGCAAGGTGGTCACGTCTCGCCCGGCGTTTTTCTCCTCATTAATTGTGAGGGGCGAAACCCAGTTCATGGTGACGGCCGGCAGGTTAGCCAGGGCAGGGCTGTTGCGGTCCATCCCGTCGGGGCGCACGTCGACAAAGAAGGGGTAGTTGACGGCCTGAATCTCGCGCACTTGCAGGCCGCCCAGGTTGCGGGCCACTTGCACCGGGAACGGCTCGTTTTGCGGGTCCATTACCAGAGATTGCTCCACCGTGATACCGTAACCGGCCAGCATGTCGCGCAGGCCGTCCTCAATGAGTTTCACCCCCAAATCGCCGGTAAACTGGTCGGGGTTGAGGGCGTAATTTCCGGCGGCCACAATCACCGAGCCGCCGCGCATCAGGTATTGGTCAATGGCGTAGCGTTCTTTATCGGTTATGCTCTGGGGCGCAATGACCAGCAGCGTGTCCACGTCAACGGGAACCTGCCCGCTTGACAGGTCAACCCGGCGGACGGTGTAATCCTGGCGCAGTTGCTTGGCGATGGTGTCGTACCGTTTGAAGCCGGGCTGCGGTTGGCCAAAGGCATTGGGCATTGGCGTGTCGGCCGGCGTCCACAGGCCAACCACTTTCAAAAAGCCGGACGAGGAGCGTTTCAGGCCCGACTCGATGGCCGTGCGGATGTCGGCTTCGCTCAAGTCGCCGGAGGGGAAGAGCAGCTGGGGCTGGTCGCCGGCGTCTAAAACCATGTGCAGGTAGTAGCTCTGGTTAGAGAAAAGGGCGACCGGGATGGCCCGCAGGCCGTACTGTTCCTCCATAGCGCGGCGGTCAACGGGGCTGTTGGGGTCGTCCAGGTTGACGGTTTCAAAGCCGAATTTACCGTTGGATTTTGAGGCGATGTCCCCGGCTACTTTTTTGATGGTGTTGGGGGTGTCGGCCAGCCACTCCGGCAGGGTGTCGGGCGTAAGGTAGAGGGTCAGCTTGACCGGCTCCTCCATAGCGGCCAGCACGGCGTCAACACTCTGAAAGCCAAAGACGGTCTTTTTGATGGCCCGGGTCAGGTCGTATTCCAGGTTACGCAGGCGCACGTCAGCCTGCCCGCCGGGCGAGGACTGCACCTCAATCAGGTCTCTAAAATTCAAGACCTCGTTCTGGTCGCCGTAGCGGATGAGGATGTCGAAATAGGCGTTGACCACCGATGCGCCGTAGCGGTCGGCGGCTTGCAGGGGGGTGGGCTGGATGCCGTAAGTCTGGTTGGCTTCCTGCTCTTTTTCCGGGTCTTGCAGCGGGTCGACAATTTCAACCACGGCCCGACCGTTGGAGGCAATTTGATACTCCTGGAGCATATCCCGGATACGCGGGACTAACGGGGTTAGCAAGGGGTGGCTCTTTTGGCTAAAGTAGCCCCGGATGAGCAGCGGCTCTTGCAGGTTGCCCAGCAAGTCGCGGGTGGCCGGCGACAGGCTGTATTCTCGTTGTTCGGTCAGGTCCAGGCGGGCGCGGCTGAGGGGAAAGAGCCAGACGTTCAGCACAATCAGGTTTATGGCGACCAGCAAGCCGGTCAAGATGAGGGCCTGGCGGTAGGGCAGGGTGTTTTGGCCCTGGCCCCAGCGTTTGCTGTCCAGCGAGATGACGTTGAGGGTTAAAAAGAGGGCGGCCAGCGACAGGTAATACACCAGGTCGCGCAGGTCAATCACGCCGCGCTCGATGCTTTCAAAGCGACTGCCGGCCCCGATGGCCCGCAAAATCTCGGCCAGGCTGCCGCCGGCAAAGTCGGTCAGGCCGCGCGAGCCAACCAGGTAAAAGAGGCCGCCGACGATGACGGTCAAAATCAGGGCGACAATCTGGTTATCGGTGCGAGAAGAGACAAAGAGGCCAATGGCGGTGTAAGCCGCGGCCAGCAAAATAGCGGCCAGGTAGCCGCCAAAAACCGGCCCCCAATCCAGGTTGCCCAGCAGCGAGACGGTGATGGGCAAAAAGAGGGTCAGGGCCAGGGCGACCACAACCAGAGCCATCACGCCCAAGAATTTACCCAGCGTTAGTTGAATCAGGCGGGCGGGCAGGGTCAGCAGCATTTCCAGGGTGCCGCTGCGTTCTTCTTCGCTCCACTGGCGCATAGTCAGCGCGGCTACCAGAAAGATGAGCAAAATGGGCATCCAGCGGAACATGGGCCGCACGTCGGCAATGCCCCGCGCAAAAAAGGCGTCGGCCCAGAAAAAGGTAAAGAGCGTGGCTGCCAAAAAAACGCCCACAAAGATAAGGGCCATCGGCGAGCCAAAGTAGCTGTTAAGTTCTTTACGGGTCAGGGAGAGAGTTTGTTTCATTGGTTAACCTCCTGTTTTGGTAAATGGTAAATGGTAAATGGTAATTGGTAAT
>JAJRVO010000125.1 GCA_024277275.1 Chloroflexota bacterium | reverse complement strand
GCCCAGCGGGCGGGACGCAAGGCTGAAGAGATCACCCTGGTCGCCGTAACCAAAACACACCCCCTTGACACCGTAGTTAAGGCTTATCAAGCGGGGTTGCGCCACTTTGGAGAAAATAGAGCCGCAGAAGGCGCGGATAAAACAGCCGGTTTGACACAATGGCTACAAGCCAATCCAGGCAATGAGCCTCCTCACTGGCATTTTATCGGTCATTTGCAAAGCCGCCAGGTCGGTGCGGTTCTGGCCGGACAATTCAACCTGATACATTCGGTAGACAGCTTAAAGCTGGCCCAACGCATTAACCGGCTGGCTGAACGAGACGGCATTCCACCTGTGGAAGTATTGTTACAGTGTAATGTTTCCGGGGAAGAATCAAAATCAGGTTTTAACCTCAACCAATGGGACTCGGACCCAAAACAGTTTAACGCATTTTGCCAAACGGTTGCCCAAATGAGCGCGTTTGAAAAAATCGCTATCCGGGGGTTGATGACTATGGCCCCTTTTTCTAGCAATTCAGAAGATTCGCGACCCACGTTTCAAAGCCTGGCCGCTTTAAGAGAAGCGTTACAAACCAAAATGCCCCAATGCAATTGGCAACATCTCTCTATGGGCATGACCGACGATTTTGAGGTAGCCATTGAAGAAGGGTCAACCCTGGTTAGAGTAGGCCGAGCTATTTTTGGAGCGCGGATGGCCTACGGCGCGGGGTAAACTGCATATAGCACAGGTGGGAATGTCCACCTATCATCTTTTATGACTACGTGTTAATGATACAACCACCTTTGCAGGAGGATAACAGAAGAAGTTAATGCTAAAAGATACCAAAATTTGCTTCATTGGCAGTGGCGCAATGGCCACAGCTATGATAGCCGGGTTAAGCAAGAAAAAGCTAATTGACCCTCAAAATATAACGGCCAGCGACCCTTATCCGGCTCAACTGGAAAAGCTGTCCACACGATACAAGGTGAACACCACCCACGATAATTTGGAGGCGATAAAAGACAAAGATATTATTGTTCTCTCAATTAAACCGCAAAACCTGAGCATTGTTGGGGGTGAAATGCAAGGAAATATCCCCCCGGATTCTTTAATTCTCTCAATTATTGCCGGGTCGCCTATCAGGAATATTAGTAGAAAACTCCACCACTATCGGGTGGTTAGGGTAATGCCCAACACGCCGGCCCGGGTCGGCAAAGGAATGTCGGTTTGGACAAGTACTGAAGATGTCAGCGAGACCCAAAGAAAGTATACCAAAACCATTTTGGCGGCCCTGGGTGAGGAAATTTTTGTAGAGCATGAAGATTATCTGGATATGGCTACGGCATTATCGGGAACCGGGCCAGCATATGTATTTATGTTTATGGAGGCTATGATTGACGCAGGGGTACATATGGGGTTTTCCCGGCGCATATCTGAACAACTGGTTTACCAAACCATTGAAGGTTCCGTAGCCTTTGCCCGCGACAGCGGACGCCACCCGGCAGAGTTGCGCAACATGGTTACTTCGCCCGGCGGCACAACCGCCGACGCTGTCTACCAGTTAGATAAAGGGGGCTTCCGCACCGTTCTCTCAAAAGCTATCTGGGCGGCTTATCAAAAATCTCGCGCTCTGGGAGGTCTCAATAACAATGGCTGAAGTTTTAGCGCTAATCATCAACTTTGTATTTCGACTACTCTGGTGGGCAATCCTGATCCGGGTCTTGCTTTCCTGGCTACCGATGGCCGGGATTCGGATAGACCCTTATAACCCCATTATCCGGTCTCTTTACTCAATAACCGACCCAATTTTAGAGCCGCTTAGAAAATACACCACGGTAGGTATGATTGATTTAAGCCCAATTGTAGCTTTAATTGGCTTAGATTTTCTTAGATATATGTTAATTAGTATATTAATTGGCTAACACAACGATAAGTTAGGAGAAAAGGTCATGCGCGACAGAGAATTCAAGATTACCAAAGCCGAAGAGGGCGCTGCGTTTGCCGTTCTTGTTGTGCCAAAAGCTGCTAAAAATGAGGTTGTTGGCAAGCACGGCGATGCCCTAAAAGTTCACCTAACCTCAAACACAGTTGGCGGCATTGCAAACGACACGCTGATAAACTTTATAGCCCAAAAACTCAGCGTTAAGCGAGACAAAGTTGAGGTCGCTGCCGGACTAACCTCGGCTGAAAAAATGATTGTAGTCGTCGGCATCGCTCCTATACAAGTAGAAGAGTTATTGTTGTATTAGCAGCCGTCCTGGAACTTTTATACTCCAACCATCGTCTGTATAATTAGCGCATTAATCATTGGTTGGAGGTAATCTTTATGTTACGCCTAACAGGCAAGTATACTCTTTTTATCGCTATTCTTTGTGTGACCTTGATAAGCACAGGCTGCAATTTTTTTGGCGACTCAGATTCTGCCAGGAATGTGGAAACAGAGGCTCAAAGCGTGCCTGAACCAACGCCAACTAACACGCCAAAACCTACTTTTACGCCAGAACCAACCGCTACCAATTTGCCAACAGAAATTATTGAGCCAATCTCCCCGATTTCTCCAATTTCTCCGATAGAGCCTGTGGAAAACCCTGCTATGAGTTCAATCAATGCTACTGCTGAAGCCCTTCCCGGCAGCGAAGAGACCGTCGCTGCCGCCATTGCCCATTTATCCGAACAAACTGGTATACCGCCAGAGCAAATCACTCTGGTTTCAATTGAAGCAATGGATTGGAGCGATACCAGTCTGGGATGTCCGCAAGAGGGCTATATGTACGCCCAGGTAATTACGCCCGGCTATCTGTTACTATTAGAGGCGCAGGGCCAACAATACAAATATCACACCGACAAAGCTACCAATGTAGTTCTCTGTCAGGAATAAAAAAAGACGGGATAACTCCCGTCTCTTTTTT
>JAJRVO010000124.1 GCA_024277275.1 Chloroflexota bacterium | reverse complement strand
GTGTTTCTTAAATCGTGTGGGCCAGACCGCAGAGGTTTCTAAAGCCCATTTTAACTGTAAGTCAGGGTCATAATCGAGGCAAATTCGCTTGAAAATATCTCGCAAAAAACCTCTGCGGTCTTTAAGAAACACGCTCTAAGTACGTTTGGCAATTATTATTTTAAACAAGGCTAAAACAATGGCTGAATTTCTTAAAAGTAACGACACAGCAACAGAAACAAAATATCCCCCCCTCAAAAATCCTCCTCACCATGTAGGAATTATCATGGACGGTAACGGTCGTTGGGCCAAAGCCAACGGTAAAAATCGCCTGGAGGGCCATAATGCCGGCACAGAAAATCTACGCCGGACACTGGAAAGTTCGGTGGAATTTGGCATAAAGATGCTAACCATTTATGCATTTTCCACTGAAAACTGGAAACGTCCCCCCTTTGAAGTGATGGGCTTGATGAAAATTCTGGAAGATGTAATTGACAGAGAGTTAGCCGAACTACACAAGAACGGGGTGCAACTCAGGCACATTGGCCGCCTGGAGAGGTTAAGGCCCGCCATTAGAAAAAAAGTGCTGTATGCCATTGACCTGACCAAAAATAACGATAGGTTAATTCTTAACGTGGCGTTTAATTACGGCGGTCGAGAGGAAATTGTTCAGGCTGCCAGACGTCTTATACAAGAAAACATCCCTGCTGATGACGTGACTGAAGACCTGTTGAGCAAATACATGTATACCGCCGACTCGCCCGACCCGGATTTAATCATCCGCACCAGCGGCGAGTTTCGCACCAGCAACTTCTTAATTTGGCAAGCCGCCTACGCCGAGTATTACATCACCCCAACCTACTGGCCCGCTTTTGACAAAACCGAATATTACAAAGCGCTTCTGGAGTTTTGCCAACGCGACCGGCGTTACGGCGGGCGCAAAGAATAACATTTTCTTCCAAATCAGAAAAAATCTCCGAACTCTCGGAGATTTTTTAATAGGGAAGGTTTGACGGAAATACTATGAGAATTTTGCTGGTTGAACCATACTTCACCGGCTCGCATGCGTTGTGGGCAACCGGCTATACTCAACATAGCCAACACCATATCGATATTCTGAGTTTACCGGGACGTTTCTGGAAATGGCGTATGCACGGCGGCGCTGTCACCCTGGCCCGTGAATTTCTGGCATCAGACTTAACGCCCGACCTCATTCTGGCAACAGATATGCTTGATTTGACCACGTTTTTGGCCCTTGCTCGAAAACGCATCAGCGGTATCCCCATCGCCGTTTACTTTCACGAAAATCAATTAACCTATCCTTGGTCGCCTACGGATAGAGATATTGCTCAAAAACGAGACAAACATTACGGCTTTATTAATTACACCTCGGCTCTGGCAGCGGATGTGGTCTTGTTTAACTCCCGCTATCATCAAGAGAGTTTTTTAGCCGCCTTACCCAAACTACTCAAACACTTTCCCGATTATAACGAACTCGATACGGTCGAGCAGATTCAGGAGAAGAGTCAGGTATTATCTTTGGGGTTAGATTTGCAACGTTTCGATGAGTTTAAGCCCATCCAACCCAATAAAAAAACGCTGATCATTTGGGGTCATCGCTGGGAATACGATAAAGGGCCTGAAGAATTCTTTAAGGCTTTAACAATTTTGTCTGACCGGGGTTTGGATTTTGAACTGGCTGTATTGGGAGAGAATTTTAGCCAAAAGCCGGACGTATTTTTGGCGGCGGAAAAAACTTTAGCCAGACATATCGTTCAATTTGGTTATGTGGAATCTTTTGCCGATTACGCTAAATGGCTCTGGCGCGCGGAAATTTTACCTGTCACCTCAAACCAGGATTTTTTTGGGGCCGGCGTTGTAGAGGCTCTATACTGTGATTGTTTTCCCCTGCTTCCACAGCGGCTTGCCTATCCGTATATCATTCCAACTGAATATCATCCCCAATATTTTTATGAGGACTTCGATGATTTGGTTAATCGGTTAAGCGAAGCGATTATCAACATTGAACAAACTCGCCGGTTTAGCCTTCGCGCTGTTGTGGCGCAATATGATTGGCAAGAGCAGAGTAAATTGTATGACAAGGTGTTTCTTGAAGTTGTTTAAATCTTATGTTGCCGAGAATTCTTCTCGCCGCCGGAAAATTGTTACGCCGACCGATTGGGCAAAACGGAGGGCGCCTGGCTTTTCTACGGTCATCTCAACGGCTTGTACGCGGGGGTCTGTGTCGAAACAAATCCGGACCAAATCGGCGGCTAATCGCTCAACCAATAGCGGCTCCGATTGTTCAATGTGGGCAATGATGGCCTTGCTAACTGTTTTGTAGTTAACCGCGTCGTCAATGTTGTCACTGGTAGCCGCCGGGCGGGTATCGGCCCACATGGTTACGTTCACCAAAATATCCTGATGATTTACCCGTTCATCCGGGTTGACGCCCAAAATGCCGCGTACCAACAGGTCGCCAATAATAATGCGGTCAAGTGAAGTCTCTTTCATATCCATACCAATCAATTAATTCTAGAAGGTACTTTGACGGTCTCAGGAGATAACTGTTGGAAGGCGTCGCCGGGTAGGGGAGGATCAGGGTTGGCAATGAGACGTCGCCACACAAAAAAGATAACCCACACCATAAGAGTTGTGCCAAATACGCCGGGCGCCCAGGTCCCGATACGGCCTAACAACACCCCCCCCACCGAAGGAGCAATGACGCGCGTTAAGCTTTCAAATGTAGTTGATAAGCCCAGCGTTCCCCCCACTTCTGCAGCAGGAACCGACTTGCTTAAGAGGCTGCTGATAATGGTGTTGAGTATACCGGCGGCCAAAGCCAGCGGGGCCAGCACAATTAGCAGGATAAAAACATTTGGCGTAAAAGCCCAGGCCAGGAGCGACCCGGCCATCATAATAACGCCGCTCATAATCAGATTTGTTTCGCTAAAACGGGCGGTTAACCAGCCAATGGCAAATCCCTGAACCAATACAACCAGAATACCTATATAGGCCATGGTGTAGCCGGTAGACTCGGCGGTTAAGCCCAGGCGGTATTGGGCGTGGAGGGCAAAAATGGTTTCAAAGGTGGCAAACGCCAAGCCGTAAACAAAACGGGTGTGTAGTAGCGGCCCCACTCTGGGCAGGTGAAGGGCTTTCCACAGGGCCGGAATAGAAAGAATGTGGCGGGGGGTGGCGGCTGCTTCCACGCGCCGCTCCGGGGTGAGCGATTCTGACAGCCAGATGAAGACGGCAATCAGATTTAGAAAAGAAAGCGCAGCGGCTGCAAAAGCGGGTACGGCATACCCCCAGCGACTCAATCCGCCGCCAACTGCGGGGCCTAAAACAAAACCTAACCCAAACGCCGCG
Source organism: Chloroflexota bacterium (assembly GCA_024277275.1). GTDB lineage: Bacteria > Chloroflexota > Anaerolineae > 4572-78 > J111 > JAJRVO01. The sequence goes on along the minus strand of JAJRVO010000124.1, from coordinate 3,121 downwards.
CCAATAATGCCCATCCCCTTGGCCCGGTTTTTGGCGTCGGTTACATCGGCAATGTAGGCTTGGGCTACGGAAATGTTGCCCCCGGTCAGGCCGTCAATCATGCGGCTGGCGAAGAGCAAGGCCAAAATGACCTGGTTTTGAATTGCGCCCAGATTCTCGCCAACCAACTGGGGCGGCATAAGGCCGGCGAGCCAAACGCCCATTGGTTCGGCCAGGCCCAACAACAAAAAGCCGAGAAACGTGCCAAAAATGCTTATCAGCAGCACCGGACGGCGGCCGTACTTGTCTGATAACCGCCCCAGCAAGGGAGCGCCAATCAACTGCATTGCCGCGTACGAAGCCACCAGCAACCCGACCAGGGTTGGCGCAGCTTGATAGCTTTCGGCGTAAAACGGCAACAGGGGTAAAATCAGGCTAAAGCCCAACAGGTCGACAAAGACGATGACGAAAATTGTGGTTAAGCGACGCTTTTGCATGTAAGCTCCCGGCTAAAAACAGATTGGTAAATTCCACACACGGAGGGATTGTAGACTTTCGCGGTAAAAAGTCAAGCCCAACTTGTATCCCAACCTTATCGGGTTTTTACCCCCGGCACGTCCACCTGTCGCTCCATTTTTTGACCGTCGGGTAGGGTGGCTTTAACCAGGATAAACCAATCGCCGCCCATCGTAAATTCCAGTGACGCTTCATAACGGCCCGGCTCCGCTTCGGCGGCCTGGGCAAAGGCAGGAACCATCCCGGCGTGACTCATATTTGCTTCCAGGTTGACTTCGGCCCCGGCGATGGGTTGGCCGTTGGCATCGCTGAGGGTGAGGATAACCGTTGCCTTCCCTACGGCCGGCGGGTCGGGCGACACGGTTAGGTTCATGCCGATATCGGTCAAATCGCCGCTGCCGCCCCGTTGACAAGCGGTTAGAGATAGTGTTGCCAGTAACAGGCAAGCTAATCCATACAAAAGTTTTGAAGTTATGTTTAATTTCATTATTAACGCCTGCCTGACAATCTATCAGCGCCGATGCGCAAAGATTTCGGGGTGCATGAAAAGGTAGATAAAAAGCATTCCTCCAATAGCCCCGCCCATATGGGCAAAGATGCCAACACCCACATGCAGGGTTTCACCTGCTTTGTAAAACTCTAAAACCAATTGTCCCAGTAAAGCGTCTGATATTAATTTATAGACAATAAAAACCCAGGCGGGTATCCAGATAGGTATGGGCAGCGGAATAAGGCAAAATCCCGGCACAACAGGAATGGCCGGGGCCAACCACGTTGAAACAAGCGTTAGAATCTTTTGATCGGAGTAGAGAAAAAAATAGGCGCCCATTACGCCAAAGATGGCGCCGCTGGCTCCCAGCCCGGGAATATGGCCGCCGGATATGGTTGATCTAACAACAACGCTGAGCAGGCTAGAGGTAAAACCGCAAAGCGTGTACAGCAAGCCAAAACCAACCGGGCCGGTGGCGTCTTCTACTTTACGTCCAAAGAACCACAAAAAAAACATATTGCCCAGCAGGTGTCCCCAATTTGCATGCAGATAGGTACTGGTCAACGATGAAAGCGCCCCCAGCCCCTCGTGGTTTATGATTAAATAGGGGACTTCCTTAAAGGGGTACATCGCCCTCCACACTGTGAGGCCAGGGTCTTCGGGCCGGGTGTAGGTAAAAATCACTACCCCGATATGAATCAGCACATTAATGGCGACAATGACAGCCGTTACCCAGGGAAAACCCCGCTGCCGGCTGCGATGGTCTTTAATGGGCAGCAAAAAAATTATTTGCAACAGGATAAAAAGAAAAGCAATAAACGAAGGATTCACAATGGCGGCTCGGGATAAGATTGACCAATTGGCGTCAGGATAATAGCCATAGCGAGCAACCAAAAGAACGCCCCAAAAACAGCCACAATGGGACGCGCAGATCTGTCTAATCCCTGGTTTCCAATCAGGGTGCAAATAAATGGATTTTGGGGCAAAGAAGCCGCGCTAACCCACAAAAGAGCGCCGATAATTGCCAAAAAAAGCGCCAGCCAGCCCGTCCAGTGAATCCACCAGGGGCGTAACCCGGAGTCCAGTAGCACGGCCAAAATGCAAATTAGAATTGGTCCGGTTATCTGCCGCGTAAACTCGCCCCAACTCCTGGACAGGTGGGCCGGAAGCCTGGGCTGGAGCGCCCTCAACCGATCCCGGACACGTTTCCCTTCAAAAGTTTCAGGCTCAAGCAAACCGGCAGCCTGGCGATAAGCGCGGATTGCCGCCGAGCGTTTGCCGGTTGACTCGTGAATTTGTCCCATTTGCGCCCAGGCCGGACCATGTTGCGGCTCTATTTTAATGGCTTTTTCCAGGTGTTTTTTAGCTTGTTTAAGCCGGTTTCGCTGTAAAAACAAATCGCCAAGCGCATAGAATGTTTCCGAGGATTGGGGCACAGCGTCTACTGCCATACGGTAGATTCGCTCCGCTTCTCGCCAGCGCCCTTGTTGCTGGAGTACTTTGCCCAGCGTTAAATAGGGGCCGGCTTGATCCGGCTCAAGTTCCACCGCTCGTTCAAGGGTGGAGATGGCGGCCTCGGTTTGCCCCAACGCGGCCTGTATTTCGCCAATTTGCCGGTAGAGGTCGGGCTGGTCGGGCATTATCTTTTTGGTAATGCTCAACGTCTCGACTGCTTTTTTGGTTCGGTGATACTCGTGATAAGCTGTGGCCAGATGGGTAAAGTAAACTGACTTGAGCCGGTAATCGCCCATTTCAAAACCGCAGTTTGAGCAGTTTTCCCATTCCACATCCATTAAGGTGTTGCAGGCGGGACAATCCATCACCAGGGGAAGTTTGCAGTGAGGGCAGGTGGAATCCATGCTGCCGATAGGCTGATTGCAGAAGGGACAATTTGTGTGAACAGTCACGTTTTGGCCGGGAGCCGGCTGATTGGTGAGAGGCTTGGGTGTGTCTTTTTGAACAGAGGGTAATTGGGTTGCCTTTGCTTTTAAGCCAGAGGCGACTTGTTGCTTTTTTACCAGGGTCAGACCGGCCTGGGCTGCCTGGTTATCCGGGTCCAGCGCCAACACGTTATTGAAGCAGGTGATTCTGTCATCAAAACTATCCACAACGGTACTTAGCCAAAGCCAGGCTTGC
>JAJRVO010000123.1 GCA_024277275.1 Chloroflexota bacterium | reverse complement strand
TCATTAAACTCGTCAACTCATTAAACTCATTAAACTCGTCAACTCATTAAACTCATTAAACTCGTCAACTCATTAAACTCATTAAACTCGTCAACTCATTAAACTCATTAAACTCGTCAACTCATTAAACTCATTAAACTCAACTTAACTCTAATGGAGAAGGTTTAAAATGAATTTTCCGGAAACATCCCTGTTTTATTTTTTTTACTGGTTAATCAATACCCATGCCATTGGCGGCATTGCCGTTGGCTTGGTGGGCGGGGGGTGCATTCTATCCTACGGGCTTATCCTGCGCTGGATTGCAAGGGGCCGCGAGGCCAACGAACGGGAAACCTTTGCTTATCCCACTCCGGCTCTGCACGAGCATAAATAGCGAGGACGTAACGCGACACACCGTATCTTTTCAAGGGATAAAAAATGAGAGCCGGAGATTCTCTTTCTAAATAATCTCCGGCTCTCGTAAAAAGTCGCTTTTAAAAAGTTACTTACAAAACCTGTCCCAAAATAAAGTGTCTTACAACAATAGAACGCAGCTAGCGCAGACAGCGCAGATTTTCGCGGATTTTTAATAAGCAAAGCGGCTTTATCTGCGCTAATCAGCCTGATCAGCGGAATCAGCGTTCTATTTTTTAAAGGGGAACAACTCTACAGTTCCAGCGAGCCGCCCGGCGCAAGAACGTTGACTTTGGTGTCGGTTTCAGCCTCGACTCGTTTGGCCTAGGCCGCGGCGTCTTGCTCAATGAGGGGCCAGGTATTATAGTGAGACGGCACGGCTATTTTTGGGTTGACCAGCTTAATCGCCCGCAGCCCGTCATCCGGCCCCATAGTAAAGTTGTCGCCGATGGGCAAGACGAACAAATCTATGCCCTCCTCGCCGTAAAGCCTCATCGTGTCAAAAAGCGCCGTATCGCAAGCCAGGTAAATCTTTTTGCCCTCGGCGGTAATCAAAAAGCCCGCCGGATTGCCCCCGTAACTGCCGTCGGGCAGGCCGGAGCCGTGGTGAGCGATGGTCAATTTCACATACCCGAAATCATGGTTAAACCCGCCGCCAATGTGCTGCGGATGGGTTTTATCTTCGGCCAGGCCCTGGCCTTGTAGCCAACTGATAATCTCAAAGTTGGCAATAACGGTGGCGCCGGTTCGCTTGGCAATAGAAACCACGTCGGCTACGTGGTCAAAGTGACCATGCGAAACCAAAATATAATCGGCGGCAACGGAGTCCGGCGAGACATCCGTGGCAGGATTGTTAGGCGCAAGGAAGGGGTCTACCCAAATCTGCTTGCCTCCAATTTCCAGACTGTGCGTACCGTGACCAATGTAAGTATATTTGATTGTCATTTTTAACGCTCCTCATTGAATAGTACAGTGTCAGACAAATTATGATGGGTAGCATAGTCCCTTGTGGGCGTTGATTTAGGTGTAAAACGGGCACAAGGCTCGATGCTACAACCCTTCAAAACTTACCTGATGCTGTAATAGCTAAAAACGCCTTTGTTTAAGAATGCAAGTATAACAAACAAATCAGGGCCTTGTCAATTTCAACAGTCGCGCCATTAAGACCGTGAGCGACGACGCTCCCGGCGACGCTCCCGGCGGTCGCCTGCGCCGCTTGCTGCGGATGGCGGCCGGCGATTGGCTTTAATCCAGGCCATGCAGTTTTCATCGTTGCCCGTCATCACATCGGCGACCATGATGGCTTGTTTGATTTCCGACTCAATGGGGTTGGTGATGGCCGAGGTCAGGCCGTTGGAAATCAGCATCGCCAAAAATGTGCCGTTGAGCGGGCCTCGGTTGGGCAGGCCAAACGATACATTGCTGGCCCCGCAACAGGTATTCACCCCCAACTCTTCTCCAATTCGCCGGAGGATGGAAAATGCTTGTCGCCCTGCATAACGCTTGGCCCCAATGGGCATAATCAGCGGGTCGATGATGACGTCTTCCTTGGGGATGCCGTGGTCCATTGCTCGTTCTACAATTTTTTTGGCTACCTCAAAGCGCACGTCCGGGTCATCAGAGATGCCGGTTTCGTCGTTAGAGATGCCGATGACGGCGCATCCATACTTTTTGACCAGCGGCAGCACGGACTCCAATCGCTCATCTTCGCCGGTTACAGAGTTCAATAGCGCTTTACCCTGGTAGGCTTCCAGCCCGCTCTCCAGGGCCGCCACAATCGAGGAGTCGATAGAGATTGGCACATCGGTAATACCCTGAACAAGCTTGATTGTCTCGGCCAAAATGCCGGGTTCGTCGGCCATAGGAATACCGGCGTTTACATCCAGGATGTGAGCGCCCGCTTCTACTTGGGCCAGGGCATCTTTAACCACGCGGTCAAAGTTACCGGCGGCCATCTCGGCGGCCAATAGCTTGCGCCCCGTGGGGTTGATGCGTTCCCCAACAATAGTAAAGGGGTGGTCGGGACTAATAATAACGGTTTTGGTTTTTGAACTAATTACGGTTTCCAATGTTACCTCCGTGGTTTGTAAATTCTGTCTGACAGATTACACCGATGCCTTGTTTTTATCAATGTTTAGCGCGGCTATTTATTTTGATTTCGATCTCCTGACCCGGTCGCGGTCGCTATCGGGTTCAGGGCCGCCTATTCGCCGGGGGCGGGGCAACAGCCCGGCTTCTTCAATGATTTCAGCCACCAACTCTTCCTGGCGATAGGCCATAACGTGTACGCCGGCCACCCCCTCAATTTCACGCACTTGTTGAATAATCTCCACGCAAATACGCTTGCCTTCTTCTCGCTTTTTTTGTGGGGGCGTCTTGTGTAGTCGTTCTACAATTTCGTCGGGGATATGGATTCCGGGAACCCTGGTACGCATAAATTCGGCTGTCTTGTCTGAGCGCAGGGGACCGACGCCGACTAAATAAAAGACCTTTTTGTGCAGCCCCAAGTCGCAAACCTGCCGCATAAATTGACGAAAGCGCGGCACGTCGAAACAGTATTGGCTTTGAATAAAGTCGGCTCCGGCCTCAATTTTTTTGGCCAGCCGCTGCGCGCGCCAGTCATAAGGTGGCACAAATGGGTTTGATACCGCGCCGATAAAGAGTTGTGGCGGGTCGGTAATTTTGCGACCGCTCAAAAACATCCCTCTGTCGCGCATAATTTTGATTGTGCGCAAGAGTTGAATAGAGTCGAAATCAAACACCCGTTTGGCTTGCGGCTGGTCGCCTACTGAAACGTCGTCGCCGGTTAAACACAACACGTTGCACACGCCCATAGCCGCCGCTCCCAACACATCGCCCTGAATGGCAATGCGATTTCGATCCCGGCAAGAGACCTGAAATACCGGGGCGTAGCCCGCTCGCGTTAGCAAAGCGCACATAGCCACGCTGGACATGTGGCAATTTGCTCCCGCGCCATCGGTGGCGTTAATGGCGTCGCACACCTCAGACAAAACCAGGGCCGCCTCGTAAACCTCTTGGGGGTCGGCGCTGTCTGGGGGGTTAAGTTCTGCCGTAACGGCAAATCGCCCCGAACGCAGCACATGCTCTAATCGACCTTCTGACAGGCATTGGGTATCTAATTGCACTTCAACCATTGCCCCACCCTCTGGGTACGCTCTTGTCGACTTCTGTTAGCATATTAATCCAGGCAGACGAGCCTTCCAGTTGCCGGTTGACCGGCGGTTGAATGTGGATTATGTCTGGCCCAAAAACAGGCATATCTAGCGAGCGCTCGTATGCTTCAACCCAGATGCACTTCATTTCGGGGATCACTTCGCAGCAGCCGTTGGCCCGTACGCCGCCACACGGCCCGTTGCGCAGATTTTTGGGGCAGGTCATAGGGCAGGTCATGCCGGTGGAATGTAAAATACACTGCCCGCACATTCTGCAATCAAAGATTATTTTTTTGGACCACTCTTCGCCCGTACGCATCAGGCGGTCCGTCCGCTGGTATCCAAAGCGTGAAATCAGTGGGTTAAGACGCTTAAAGAACCAATGAGAAAATTGATAGGCCCGTTCTAGCAAGCGGGGGTGGTTTTGCAGCCACTTTCCAATGCTCATCTGCAAATTAGCTTGACCGGGTGACGCCCAACATCATAGCCTGAATTTCATCCTGAAAGTGTTTAATATGCTGTTCCAGAAGTTGGGCGGCTTGCTCCTCATCCCCGGCCTTTAGCGCATTTAGAATAGCGACATGTTCCAGTACGGTGGCCCGCATGTTGCCAATCTTTGTCAAGGCAAAGTACCACAGGCGCAGGTTTAAAGCATACATTGTGACCAGGGTGTCCTGCAAAAATTCATTATCGACGGCCTCGTAGATGATCTCGTGGCAAGCCTGGTCAATGGCGATGATGGCCTGGTTGTCGGCGGGGTCTCCGCCCTCCGGCAAGTCTGCCAGCACAGCCTCCATACGCCGCCAGTGATCCTCGGTACCCCTTTGGGCCGCCAGCCGAACGGCCATACCTTCCAGGATCACCCGCACTTCAAAGAGGCGTTGCAAATCCATTACCCCAATATCGGCCACAAACATGCCGCGCCGGGGCACAATCACCACCAGCTTCTCCAACGAAAGCCGTTGCAATGCTTCTCTAATGGGCGTCCGGCCAAGATCCAATTCGGCCCGTAATGCGGCCTCGTCTATCACCGATCCCGGCGATAATTCCAACGATACAATTTTTTGTTTAATACACTCATACGCTCGCTGCCTGAGCGAGACATTGCGGTTGTTTTCGGTCATGAGGTTGTCCGTAACTTTGTGATGCGTGATGCGTGAAAAAACATCACGCATCACGCCGGGCTATTATGTTAGCAACAAATGGTTAGAACAGTTTTAAATTTCGAAATCCTGTGATATATCAGCAATATATTATTAGAGCGTGTGTATCTTACTACATTCCCCGTTATTTTGCAAGGGATTTTGTCGTGGAACTTGTCCAAACTAAAAATACTGCAAACCTGGATAATGTGCTAAAATAGACGCCGGAGGCATTGCCATTGGATACAGAACTATTTCGCAACCAATTCCTGGCCATCATCGACCGGGATGGTTACACCTTTCTCAGGGAAGCGCGCTGCGACGGGCAGATTGTATCGCTGTTGCCTTTCCGCACCAACGCCGATACGGAGCAGATAGATTTTCTGGCCCGGCTGGAGATCTGTCCGGCGCACGGGTCGGAGTTGGAGCGATGCAGCATCACCGGCGGCGTCGAGCCGGGACAGAGTATTGAAGAGGCCGCTTTGCTGGAATTGTGGGAAGAGGCGGGCTATCGGGTTGAGGTGGAGAAGTTGGTGAGCCTGGGGCAGGTGCGTCCTTCCAAAGCCAGCGATACCGTTGTGCATCTGTTCGCCGTCGATGTGACCGGCAAGCCGCAGGCTCCCCCACCGGGGGATGGGAGCCGGTTTGCGGCTAACGCCTCAGTAGAGTGGGTTGATTACGATCAAGGTATCCAAATCGCCGATCCACTTTTTGTTACCGCTATGACACGATTATTAAAAAGGTTGGAGATTGAGGATTACCGACCTCCCAATCTCCAATCTCTGAAATCTGAAATATGAAAACATATAAACATAAGGAGATTTAAAGATGCCTGTTAAAGCTACAAAACTGACAGTCGGTTTGCCCTTTAACCTGGGAAAACTGGAATTTGAAGCCAATGAAGTTGAACAGCGAGCCGCCTGGTCGCTATATGTTGAGTTGACGACTCGCATTGCCATCCAAGAGCTTGATTCTGATGAGGGATCACTTCGCGAAGCCCTAAATTCCCTTTATTCGCTGTTTGGATTGACCCGAGAAGTTTTACGAGAGGCTGGGCCAGAGGTAGCTCATGGCCCGCAATCCTTTGGGTTGGTGGCTATTGAAGTTCTGAACAAAGGATTGAGGCCCTTTATGGCTAAATGGCATCTACGCCTATTAGCCTATGAACAACTACGTCCTGAAAACATTGGCGCCCTGGAACACGAGCGTGATTGGGACTACTTCAAGGAGATGCGGAAAGAGTTGACTGAATTGCAGAAGCAAATGCGGATTTATGCCGACGTTTTGGGGCAAATTTCCGGGGCACAAGAGTTAAAATGAAAACGCCACCTAACTGAATCCAGCAGTATGTGACGCAATATGGCCGCTATCATCATCTCTCTGTTTGATCTGGAGAAAGCTATGATAGCGGCCAAAGTAACTAAAAATGGCAATTTGTTTTTTAGATAGTGCAAAAATTGGATCTACCCAAGAATAACTAACGGATATTATGAAGCCTTTGTTTCAGATGAGTGACCAGACATACCCAAATGACGACCTGAACCGTCATCATCGTCAATAATTATCACCCCGGGAACAAATGTTAAGGCTTCGGCGTTACTCCATGAACCGTCGGGGTTCTTCCGTTCAGTTGTTACCTGAACAACACATCCTCCAGGCACTTCCATTGCTTTTGTACCTTTAGTCCAAGTTTTGTCTTTACTCTCGGCCTTGAATAGGAGTTGAAAATTATCTGGATCACCAAATATCTCTACTTTCTCACTGCGCAAGTCGGCTGTCTTCGTTGTCATCTTCTGCTGACCGAGTTCTACTCCTCCAACTTTAAACGGACTACCTTTTCTTATTCTCTCTTCTATTGCTTCTAGGAATGTTCGCAATTGTTTTCTTAACAGAATAACAACAATTAATATAATGCTGGACCAGATGAGAGTCTGGAAAAGAGGTACATAATCTTCCAGAGCCTTTAACATTTCTTTCGTAGTCATCGATAAAACTCCTCTTACTTTTTAAAGCTAGTTCATGTGCAGGTCATTATTGGCTTACAATCACCGAGCTTAAGTTAGTTAAATGACTATGTATAATCTGACTCACCAAATGTGACATAGAATACATAACTTCCACATCCGGTCTTGCTAATCTGGTCTGCATCACAACATTTTGCCTCCGCTGATAATTCGGGTGTATTCCAACAAATATTGGTTTATCAGTCATAGACCAAGTTCCCAATTCGTAAAGAGCTATGGGACATAATGTCTCATATGGAAACCAGAACAGGATAGCATCAGCCTTGCGTAAACTTTCATATTCCCACACAATCTGTTCTGCAGAGGCACGGTGATCGTTTATTGGAAAGTGTTTCCGACGTGGGTTGAGTAAGACCAAGTCGGTATCACTCAGTAAGTGTACCATTTCTTGCTGCCAGTCAGGACACCCGTTGATACCACCAGCAAGAAAAACACTTTTCTCTCCAGGTTTGGGTTTATAAATATTTGGCGATTCTATGTATTTCATGACGTTTCTTATTGCAAAGATGCCCCCGAGTTCCAATTGTGCCAGTCAACGCTAATTGCCGTTTGAAGATTTGTTGCAGACGGCCCTATGAAAGTCTTGTTAATTATGGTTTTCGAATGTCAATTGGTATAATAGATGCGGCCTTAATATACCATTGAAGTATAAAATCGGCTAAAATATCAGGAGCAAAGGATCTAGAATGAAAACAATAACTACTCAACTCAATCAAACCGTATGGCGCAAAGTGGCGACCATAATGATCTTTGCAGCTATCACTGCGCTTACCGCACGGATTACCATTAACCTGCCGTTTACGCCGGTTCCCATCACCCTGCAAACGCTGGCGGTGGTTTTATCGGGGTTGGCGCTGGGCGCGCGAGGCGGGGCCGGGGCGCAGCTTGTCTACCTGGCTCTGATTGCAACCGGTCTGCCTTTTGATGCCAGAGCTTTGGGTCCGGCCGCCTTTTTTGGCCCGACAGCCGGATATTTAATCGGGTTTGTGCCGGCCGCGTTTGTGGCCGGTTGGCTGGCGGATCGCTTCTCCGCTCAAACCTGGTGGGGGAATTTTGCGGCGGCGGTGGCCGGCGCGTTGACCATCTATTTGGTTGGGGCCAGTTGGCTGGCGACGGTACTGGGCAGTTGGCAAAAAGCGTGGCTGGGCGGCGTAGCCCCGTTTATTATGCTTGATCTGGTCAAAGCGGCAATTGCGGCCTGCGTGGCAGAAAGCGGCAAGTTACTGTTTAGGCGGTAACAACACTTCCGAACATCTAGTACAGCTTGGCGGAAGTCTTTCGGTAGTTACAAGCAGCGCGTTGCTTAGTTTATGGAGTGAAAAAGTGCACTTTTTCACTCCATAAACTACCGAAGGATTTACGCCGCCGTGTACTAGTCAAATTCTTAAACAAAGACCCTGAAGGCGCCGGCAACCTTAGTTGCACAACCTTTAGGGTCTTGTTATTTGTCCTATATTTGTAACTGTTCGCCCCTCATGTCATTTCGAGGCTGCAAGCCGAGAAATCCCTACGGCGCAACAATTAACAGCCTGTTTGATGGATAAACCTCATTGCCAAATTTTGGATTTTCCGGCAACTTGGCTGGATAATGCACCCTTTTAGGGATTTCTCCCTTCGGTCGAAATGACATGCCTGAACAGCCACCTACATTTTACCTTGTCGCCAAATAAGAGTTTGAGAACGAGTAACTGTGATTTATCCTATACTTTGCGCGGCAAATGGATGGTGAAGGTTGTGCCTTCGCCTGGTTCGCTTTCAACTTCAATAGTGCCCTGGTGACGCTCGATAACGGCCTGGGTAATAGACAAATCCAACCCATATGCCTGCTGGCCGGTTTCGTAGAAGGGGTCAAAGATGCGGCGCAAATCTTTCTGGGGGATGCCCCGACCGGTGTCGCTGATAATTACTTGAACCTTGGAGCCTACCGCTCTACTGGTAATCTGTAGCGATCCCCCATCGGGCATTGATACATAGGCATTTCTGATGAGATAAAAAAGGGCTTGTTCCATTTGCCGGCTGTCTGCCAGCACCAGGGGAAGTTTAGGGTCAAACCCGCGCACAACTTCTACCGCGCTATTGGCGCCGTACTCGTCAGTGTACTTAGAGCAGGCCGCCTCAATTGAGTCATTCAGGTACACTTCTCTAAAACTATACTTTTGCCGGCCCGAGAAGTCGAGCAAACTGTCTACAATTTGGCGACAATGCAATGCCTGACGCTCTAAAGCGGATGATAGTTCAACCTTTGCCGGGTTAGTCTCAATACCCTTTTGAAGCTGGTGTAATTTGTCGAGAATATCATTGAGCGGGGCATACATTTCTTTGACAACGCCCGCCGCCATGTAGCCTAAAGCAGCCAGTTTCTCTGTTTTAAGCAGTTGTTCATTAGCCACCTCCAACTCGGCTGTACGAGTTTCTACCAAACCCTCTAGTTGACGGCTTGATTGGTGGGCCTGGTCAATATCAGAGGCCAGGCGGGCATAGAGACGGGCATTGTCAATAGCCACGCTGGCGTAATCGGCCAGGGCCATCAACAAATTAAGGTGACGGTCGGTAAAGGCTTTAAGCGCGGTTTTGTTGTTTACAGCCAGCACGCCAATAACCCGGTCCATCACCTTTAGGGGGACATTTAACAAGGCCTTGACAAAGTATCCGGTTGTAACTTTAAAGGAGTCGTCTTGATTTAACCCCCCAATCATCACCGGGCGGCCGGTGCGTACCACTTGCCCGGCAATGCTGTCTTGCGTTTTTACCCGAAAGCTTCTGGCCCTCTTTTCATTTAAGCCGCGAGCCGCGCGCATGTATAGGTCGCCGGAAACCTCATCAATGAGCATAAGCGAACCTTCTTCTGCGCCGGTTAAATATACGGCAGCCTCCACAATGCGGTTTAAGATTAGCTGGAGGTCTTGCAAAGAGGTTACAGAACGGCCAATGCCGTACAAAAAGCGGAGTTCCTGAACCCGGTTTTCAAGCTGACGGTTTACCTGCAACAGAGTTTGAGTTAAGCCGTCGCGCTCATGCCTTAACCGGGACTCGGTCAAGGCGCGGTCAATGGCGTGTAGCATTTCATCGATAGCAAAAGGTTTGATAATGTAATCGCGCGCGCCCAGCCGAAAGGCGCGGACAGCGGTTCCTTCTGAGCCGTGAAATGTCATCAAGATGATGGGGATATCCAGGTCTTGTTCACGCATACTCTCCAATAGCTCAAGCCCTCCCATTTTAGGCATAACCAGATCGGAGATAACCAGGTCGATTTTTTTGGAGAGGATCATTTCCAGAGCATCAGCGCCATTTCTGGCCTGGAGCATTTTGTAGCCGTTTGGCTCTAAAACATATTCACGTAAAAATTTCAGGCTGTCGGTTCGATCATCAACTGCCAGAACAGTTTCCCCAGACACAACATTCCCCCTGTAGCCTAAATAATACTACTGATAGCATAAACTGCTTTGTCCTACTTTATGATGATACAGCAGAATGGGATATTATAAAAGTTTTTTTGACAAAAGTGGGCAAATTTAAGATAAATGCTCTTAACTACCGGTCCCCACCTGGTAAACGGCTCGCCAGGGTTGGTACCGACTAAAAATCTCGTCCTGATGAATAACAGTGTCGCCATCTTTAACAACGCGAGTCACAGTTACATCCATGCCGTCTTTGGCCCAGTCAACCTGCTTTATGATACCTTCGGCCAGGGAGGAGGTCTCCTCGTAAATGGGAGGGGGGTGTTTTACCACATTTGTTTCTACAGGCTGGCTAACTGTCACTTCTCTATCCGTCGGCGTGCCGTAAAACTTAAAGGTTAACGTGCCGGCCTCTAAATCGGTTTTAGTGTGGATAAGCAGGTAGTGAGCGGAATCATTGCGAAACTTAAAATCAACGTCGGGCGTGTAAATGGTGGCATCCAGGCCCACCACCGAGTTTGTCTCGTACCAGCCAACCCGGTAACCGTGCGCCCAGCGTTCAACCAGCTCAAAGCCGCCAAAAAAGGCCGTTCTAAAAGCGGTGGTGCTAACCTGGCACACCCCGCCGCCTATACCTACTGTAGTCCGGTCGCCAAAAATAATCAGCGACTCGTCATACCCTTCTTCTGCCGTTACCGGCCCTAAGCGCTGGTTAAATGAAAAAACCTCGCCCGGCGGCACTATCACCCCATCAAACTTGGAGGCCGCCAGAGCAATATTCCGCATCCGCCCTTCGCTTGACCCCTTAAAATAAGAGGTCGACTCGCTGACCAGTTCTTTGATGCCCAAAGCGTCGATATTATCGCTGGACAGAGCGGGCGACACCAGGAGGACAGGTAACTCAATAAAATGAGAGCCATTGGTCAGCGCAACAGCCACCTGTTGGTAAACAGCTTCCACATCCAGGGTGCGGCCATCTCTACTGAATTGCACTACAGTCAGTTCATTGTTTTCATCGTCAAACGCAAAGCGGGCATCCGACGGTTCCAGGTTAATTACTCTGGCATATTCCTCAAAGTGGGGGGCCAGTTTTTCTCGCTCAAGCTCTATCGTCAGCCGGGGGTGGCCGTTCGCATCAGCTTCTTCAATGATATTTATCATGCCTGCCACCGTATCCGGCTCTAGCTGCCACTCGGCGGCATCGGTGTTGGTGGTAAAGGCAAAAACAAGCGGGGCGCTCAACAGGTCTTGAACTTGCCGGTAAACCGGCGCTACATCTTCAGTGGACATAGCGGGAATGACCTCTTGAGTAAAGGCGGCCACCACAGGCTGCTCATCCCGGCTAAAAATGGCCGCTTCAATCAGGGGTTTAGTGGCCCCAACGTGCAAACGGCGACCGCGTTGAGCCGGAATCACTTCTACGTCGGTAGCGGAGCGGATGATCAGTTGAGCGTCGGTTGGCGGGTAATTGACGGCTTCGGTCAACTGTTGAAGTATTTGGTCAGTGGGGCCGCTGTCGTAAAAGATAATCGGTTCAACATTGCAAGGGGAAAAAATTAAGGAAAGATGGGTCAGCATGTCGAAAAAGACATTCTCTCCCCGGCCAATCTGGTAAGCGTTATTGGCCGTGGTGGTCACGTCGACTCGCAGCCCCAACTGCCGGCCGGTAAATGTCCACGTTTTATTACGGGCGCGGATGGTGATGGGGCGGTTAAGATACACAGCAGTCTGAGCGGTCACAGCGTCAACAATTTCCGGATGGGTCATGCCGTCAATTCCAACCCCGGCCACCGACACCCCCGGATAGCCTCGATTGAGGTAAAGAATTTGATACCCCAACGTGGCAAAAATCATGATTGCCAGCAACCCGCCGGTAAACAGAAAAAACACTGCCGGAATCCATAGGCCGGGTAATTTTTTTAGCGAAACAAATTTGGTAACTCGACCAATTTGGTTTATCATCTAAATCTCTACTCTTTGGCGTTATTATATTATTACACACCACAAGTGTAAATGCTAAATTAAAAGAATTAACAGCAACCCAGTTGCTACCCTGACTACAAACCGTTAAAACACCCAACCATTGACCGCCAGATACGCCAGAAGTAGGGAGTAAGGAGTAGGGAGTAGGAAAAAAACCTTACTTCCTACTCCCTACTTCCCTGGTCAAGATGAGTAGGTGGCAACTTGAGTTAACAGTTATAATACACCGTCGTATTATATTATGTCAACTTAAAAAACTTAGTTGGTGAAACCTATGAACAAAAGATACCCTGTTAAACCGCCGGTTGCAATTGGTGAAATTCTCAAAGAAACGTGTAAACATTGCGGAGGAACCGGTCAAGAACCGGGACTAACTGACTTGACCTGCCGCGAATGTATTGGCCGGGGGCGTCGCAAATGGCGTCTTGCAGAATGTACGGAATGTGACGGCAAGGGAAAAAAGAGCTTTTTTAGCTTGACAAAATGCAAGGCTTGCCGGGGTCAAGGCTGGAGAAAGCGGGATGTGGGGTAAACCGGTTACCAGGCGCCCGACCTGGCAGCAACGTAAATTTCAGGTAAATATTGCATGAGAATTTTAGCAATTTACTTGCAATTTTGTTAATAATATTGTAAAATCAAATCATTCTAATTGCTGGTAAATCCCAAACGGATGGAGCGACCATCATCGGGATGTGCCAGCAACTGTCCTCTCCAATTTTATTTATTTTGCACT
>JAJRVO010000122.1 GCA_024277275.1 Chloroflexota bacterium | reverse complement strand
TTGCGGGTATTTAAGAGCAGAATTTCCAGAATGATAGAATTTTGATTCGTTAATTCTGCCAATTCTGCTCTTAAGCCGGCAAAAACCAGCCCAACTGAGTGATTATCGGCGGCGCAGTTTCTAAAACGGGAATTGCTGAAAGTTGTGTGTCTGCCTTGTCCTCACCTGATTTTAAGTCATAGACAAACAAACTGCGTTAGCTTTTGTATAATTCAATAATCCGCAGTATTATTTGTGCTGTGAATGCTTGAGATATAGTGGATAAGTTTGTCACACGTTAAGATTTGAAGGCGAGGTTAAGATGCTAAGATACCTTAATGATGCGGATGGGGAGTTAGAACCTGGTCAAGAGGAACAACCTGAGTCTGAAACGCCGGAGACTGGAGAAGACAGTTTGTTATCACCGATACCTGAAGAAGAAACCAGCCAAGATGTATTAGATTTGAATCTGTCCACAGCCGTAGAATCAGAAGATGGAGATGAGCAGGCCAACATTCTCAAGCAGAAGATACAGGGTTTATAGCGGCGTATTGGCTACCTGGAGCGGATTGTAAAGGTTAGCCAGATGTTAAACTCTACGCTGAGTCTTGAGCCTTTGCTACAGATAATAGTTCAGTCTGCTACGGAGCTAACCGATACCGAAACTTGCTCGATTATGCTAATGGATAAAAATACAGGCGAGTTGCGGTTTGAAGAGGCCACCGGCGGTGTGGCCGATGCCTTAAAAAAAGTATCGGTTCCTTTGGAAAACAGTATTGCCGGTTCTATTATCCGTAAAGATAGACCTTTACTAATTCGTGACGCTAAGAATGACCCGCGCTGGCACGGCGGTGTGGATGAAACTATAGATTTTGAAACCCGCTCTATTTTAGGCGTACCGCTTAAAGTTCGTAATAAAGTAATTGGCGTATTAGAGGTCATCAATAAAAGAGGCAAAGAGGGTTTTAATTCAGACGATATTCAAATTACCACAACATTAGGTTCTCAGGCCGCTATTGCTATAGAGAATGCCCGCCTTCTGGATAAGCTTCAACAGGCTTATCGTGATTTATCTGAAGTGGATCAGATTAAAAACGACTTTGTTAGCATTGCCTCTCATGAGTTAAGAACGCCTTTATCCGTGATTTTAGGGTATGCCACTTTTCTTAGAGACGACGTAAAAGGCGCGGCCAGCCAGCAGCTTGAAATTGTGTTGAGCAGCGCCATGAAGCTGCGCGCATTAATTGACGACATGATCAATTTGCGCCACATTCAGGCCGATGAAATCCGGCTTGAACGAAGCATGTTCTCCCTTAAGCAACTAATATTGGATGTAACCAAAGAGCTTGCTCAGATAGTAACCAGTAAAAGGCTGGTTTTAACCACAAAATTTACGCCTGATAACTCGTTTCTAAACCTTGATGCTGATCGCCAAAAAATTTATTTGGCAATAGCCAACCTGGTTAATAACGCTATTAAATTTACCGCTGAAGGGGGACGGATTCACATAAACGTTGAATTCAAGGAACACAAATATTGGATAAGCGTGATAGATACCGGTATTGGTATTCCCGAGACGGATCGTGAACGTATTTTTGATCAGTTTTATCAGGTGGAAGCTCCCCTGACCCGAAAATACCAGGGTATGGGCATTGGCCTATCTATTGCCAAGGGAATGGTTGAAATACATAAGGGTAGAATATGGGTAGAAAGTGTTGTAGGTAAAGGCAGCAAGTTTACAATTGTTTTGCCCAGCGCCGCTGATGTTCAAGATACATAATACTCAGACATATATTAACAAGTTTCCGTACCTTTCACAACCATCGTATTCGCTATATCGTTGGAGTTTATCTTTATGCCCGATATAATTGTTATGGGCGACATCAACGTGGACGTAACTTTTACCATCCCTGCTTATCCCCTGCCTGGTAGCGAGGCTATTGCCACGTCAGTTCAAATGTATACCGGTGGATCTGCTGTTAATACCGCCATTGCCCTGGCCAAGATGGATATGGACGTTGGGTTTATTGGCAGGGTGGGCCAGGATTCTCTGGCCAATAAGGTTTTAGTAGATTTGCAGGAAGCCGGTGTAGATTGTACCAATATTCAAACTGATCCAAGAGTAAGTACCGGGTTAATTTTTATTACGGTTACTGAAGATGGCGAGCGCACCATGTTTGGGGCCAGAGGCGCCAACTCTTTTACAGACGCTAAAGCTATAGACGCCAATTATTTTGCAAATTGCCGCTGGATTCACCTTTCAAGTTACTCCTTTTTAGCTCACCATCAATACGAAACAATTTTAATTGCCCTTGATCTGGCAGAAAACTCGCCTTATACCAGGGTAAGCCTGGATATTGGCACAGAACCGGCCCTACGCGCGCGCTCTCAGATAATGCGCGTTTTGCCCAGACTGGATGTGATACTTCCAAACGAGGTGGAAGTATCCCTTTTATGTGGGGGGCAATCCATAGACAAAAGTCTTGATAATCTTTTAAACGGTTATGGGGCTAATGCTGTGGTTGCCAAAAAAGGGCGCAATGGCTGCTTGTTAGCGGTGGGCGATAAGCGTGTCGAACTCCCTTCTTTTGATATCAAAATAAAAGATGCAACCGGCGCCGGCGATAGCTTTAATGCCGGCGTTGTTCTGGGACGTCTGATAGGGCTAAGTTGGGAGGCATCTGCGGCTCTGGGCAATGCTATGGGGGGATTAGCCGCAACCAAAGAGGGCGCCGGCGCAAATGCCATCGATAGAAACACTGTGGCTAAATTGATAGAGCAGCACCTGTTTCAGGAGAATTGGGCGCCGGTTCGACCTGCCCTGGAAGAGTTAATTGCCTGGTTTGAGGGCATGTTGTAACCGTTCATAAAAAACAAGTTTAATGAGTTGGGTGAGTTTATTGAGTTGCGGCCGGCGCATACCCCCCCTAACTCAATAAACTCACTAACTCACCGAATTATTTTCAAGGAGCTTAATACCGAATATGAGAACACCAATTATTGCTGGAAACTGGAAAATGCATAAAACTGCGGCCGAAGCCATACAATTGGCTCACGCAGTTTGCGAAGCCGTTGTCGATATAAATGGCGTAGATGTGGTGCTGTGTCCGCCTTTTACCGCTTTGGGCGCAGTAAAAACCATTGTTGAAAACACCAAAGTTGGACTTGGCGCACAGAATATGTACTGGGAGGAGCAAGGCGCTTTTACAGGCGAAGTGTCGCCCCTGATGCTGGCCGAGTTGTGCGGCTACGTGATTCTGGGTCACTCTGAACGCCGTCAATTTTTTGGTGAAACGGATGAAGGCGTCAACAAAAAGATCAAGGTTGCTTTGGCCCACAACCTAACCCCCATTGTGTGCGTGGGAGAAAACCTGGCCCAAAACGAGGCCGGCGAGACCGCCGCTTTTGTAGGGGGACAGGTAAAAGCCGCATTTGCTGGATTGTCTGCCGAGGATGCCGTTAAAGTGATTGTGGCCTATGAACCTATTTGGGCTATTGGCACCGGCAAAACCGCCGATCCTGCCACAGCCAACAGCATTATCGGTTTGAGCATAAGGGGCGCAATTGCAGAGATGTATTCAGAAAGCGTGGCTCAACAAATTAGGGTGCAATACGGTGGCAGCGTTAAGCCTGACAATGTTGATAGTTTTATGGCCCAACCCGATATTGATGGAGCTTTAGTTGGTGGAGCCAGCCTAAAGCCCGATAGTTTCCTGGCCCTGGTTAAAGGGACCTTGTAGAACAAGGGACCTTGTAAAACTTTAACCTGAGTCTGGGGTTTAGAATGAAAGCCCAAAGCTCCAGACTCTTAACTTGAAACCTTGAACTTGAAACCTTATGTCTGGTTGGTCTATTCTTTTTTGGTTGATCATTACGTTTTTACTTTTATACCCTCTGAACCGGTGGATTATCGCCCATGTACAGGGGGTTGCTTTTTTATTGACCGGCAACTCCCGCGTGTCTATGTGGTTTTTTTGGGTCTTATTTTTGCCGGGTACTTTGCTTCATGAGACCAGTCATTGGCTCACGGCTGTTTTACTGCGGGTAAAAATAGGAAAATTCTCTCTTTGGCCCAAAGTTAAAAAAGGGGGAGAACTGCAAATGGGCGCGGTACAGGTAGATGTGGCCGACCCCTTTCGCCATGGTTTGATTGGTCTGGCCCCCCTTATCTTTGGCAGCATAGCCGTTTTACTTATTGGCCGAGGCTGGTTAGATTTGGGCCAGGTGGGACCGGCCATTATCAGCGGCAACCTGGAAAGAATGTGGCAGGCTGTCGACAAAGTTCTTGCCGTGCCGGACGTGTGGCTGTGGCTGTATCTGCTCTTTGCCATTTCTAACGCTATGTTGCCCAGCGCTTCAGACCGTGAAGCCTGGCGAACCGTTCTGATTTACCTGGGGTTAGCTTTGCTGCTGACTCTGGGCCTGGGTTTTATTCCCGACCTTTCCCCTGAATTGGAAGAGTTCGGCCTGGCTATTTTGACCTACCTTTTATCTGCGTTTACCATTACTATTGCCGTTGACATCTTTTTTATTTTAATCATCCTTTTCATTGAGGTTGTTTTTGGCTGGCTGCTAGGCCGGCGAGTACGATACAGCCGTTAATATCGGAGGAGACTTTTATGACATCATCCCTGCCTCTCATCGGCATCCCCTGCTTTCACGATAAAAGCAGAGGCTATGGCAATAACCCCACCAATGCCCAATACGATGCCTATTTGTCGGCTATTGTGCAGGCCGGGGGCCTCCCGTTGCTGATTCCGTTGAATTTGGAAACGGCGGCTCTAAGGCAGTTGTTTGATGTGGCCGCCGGAATTTTGCTGACCGGCGGCGGCGATATCGACCCGGCCCTTTACCGCCAAACCCCGCAAGCAACGCTGTACAACGTTCAACCCGACCGCGACCAACTGGAAATAACCCTGAGCCGGTGGGCGGCTGACGAGGGCAAGCCCACGCTGGCTATTTGTCGAGGCATTCAGATTATGGCCGTTGCGGCGGGCGGGGATTTGTGTCAGGATGTGCCATCCCAAATGCCGGAGGCCGTGCATCACGTTTACCTCTACAACCAGGAGGGCGGCAATACCGACGATTATCTGGCTCACGAAGTCGAGCTAACCCCTTCCTGTCGCCTGGCCCGGATTTTGCAGACCAACACCCTTTGGGTCAACAGCCTCCACCACCAGGCTGTTAAGAGTGTACCCGATCCCTTACAAATTGTGGGCTATTCTTCCGACGGCGTAGTCGAAGTCATTGAACATGCCGACCATCCTTTCTTTTGCGGCGCCCAGTGGCACCCGGAACTTTTGGTCGCTGAGCATGAGTCGGCGCGGCGAATTTTTGAGGCGTTTGTTGAGGCGTGTCGCCCTGAGTATGATTAGCTAAGTAAAATGTGGTACAATTAGGAGGCAACAACTATGGCCCTAACTAATATTCAACCTTATTTGGAACTTGTTCCGGCGGTTAAACAATTACCCCGCCATTACCTTTGGCTGTCATACGACGAGGAAGCGGACACCCTGTATATCAACTTCAAAAAGCCAAGCTATGGCACCGATAGCGAGTTAACAGATGATGATGTGATTATTCGCTATGAAGGCGAAGAAATCATTGGTTTCACCGTGCTGCATGCCAGCCAGCGTGGAGACGCATTGGTGAATTGAATAGTGTGAGTTAAGAAGCGCCGTGTTTAACAACAGGAGGGAACACCATGAAAAGACGCAAAGCAGCCGCCGATATTTTTAAAGAGCAGTATGCCGCGCCACAGCAACAAATGGCCGCAGAGGCCGAAGAAATACAAATGGCCGATTTTGACATGGCTGCCAACAATGTGGAAGGCGCTAAAGTTAAAGCGCCCCCGCAGCCCGGCCCGCCGGGGCAGGCGCTACTGGGCGATTTAAAGACTTCCGAAGAACTCCAACTTGAAAAAGAGCCAATCCCGGTACGCGAAACGGGTTTTTGGATCTTCAGACGGATTATTGTTCCGCCTAACGTTTATGTGGTACACACGCGCATGGGGCGTAAAGAACCCGTCACCCTGGGGATGGGCGTGTCTTTCCGTTACAACCCCTACACCGACGCTTATTTGATTGTGCCGGCTGCTATGCAAACTATTTGCGTAGTGGCTAACTGTATCACCAAAGAGAAGCAGGGTATCAATATTTTGGCCTACGTGCAATGGCAAATTGATGATTTTTCGGTGGCTTATCGCAAGCTTGATTTTTCTGACACGCGGGACCCGCTGGGTATTGTCAACGCCCAGTTGCGCGAGCAAGCTGAGGCCGCGATTAAGGATAAAATTGCCACCATGAGCGTGGAAGAGGTGTTGACTGACAAAGCGCCTGTCATTGAGGAATTGACCGCCCGCCTTAAAGCAGTCACCGAGGGGCGCAGTCAGGAGGTGGAAGCGGCCAGCGAGGGCTTGGGCATTAAAATTGTCACCGTGCAAATCAGAGAAGCGCTGGTCAGTTCGCAAAACCTTTGGCAAAATTTGCAGGCTCCATTTCGACATCAGCAAGAGAAAACCGCCCGCGTTAGCTTGCTGACCATGCAAGACGACATCCGTCAAAAAGAGTTGGAAACCCGCCAGGTTGCCGAAACCAGCGAAGCCGAAACAATGGTTGAGATTGAGCGCATTAAACAGAGCAAGCAGACAGAAGCCCTGGAACTAAAGCTAACCGAAGAAGCGACTCGTTTCACTAAAGAGCAAGAAACCACCCGTGGAAAAATTCAGCTTTAAGAGGAAACCACCGTTACCCGGCGAGAGTCGGAGCAGCGATTGGAGGCTCAAGCGGCTGCGATAGAGCAGGAAAAACAATTGGCGGCGTTTGAGCGAAAAAATGAACGGTTGTTGGAGCAGGCCAGACTGGAAAATGAAGCCGGCAGTCGCCAAAAAACGCTGCAAATTGAAGCCGCTCTGCACGCCATTGCCGAAGAAAACCGTCTGGCCGAGTTGAAACTGGAAGCGGAACAACAGCGGCTTAAACGTGAAGATACGCTTAAAAAACAAGAAACCAAACTTAAGGTATTTTTGCAGGAACAGGCCGACGCGCTTCAGGCTCAAATTCTGGAAGCCCGCCTGACCCGTGAAAAAGAGGAACACGCTACCAAACTTGAGCTGGAGGAAGAAGCCAACCGAGTCAAGATGGCGCTGCGTGCAAAAGAAGTTGAAATCACTCGCTTGCAGCAAGAAGTGCGCAATCTAATTAGCGACCCGGACTTGCTCAGTCAACTTATCAACAAGCTGCCTGAAGTTGCGGCTGAAATGCCGGAAGTGCATGAACTTAAAGTATTGCAAACCGGCAACGGCGACGCTACTTTTGATAGTCTGGCTTCTTTTGTAACCCGGATGATGGCCCTTGCCGAAAGCCTGGGCATCTCATTGAAGGGCGACGGAGCAAATACAGCCTCAGAGTAAGGAGCTAAGTTTTTCCAAGACTTCGCTTGAAAAACAAGGTTGCAAGGTTGCAGGGTAGCAAGGTAGCAAAGTGGCAAGGCGGCAAAGTAGCAAGGTAGCAAAGTAGCAAAGTAACAAGGCGGCAAAGTAGCAAAGTAGCAAGGTAGCAAGGTAGCAAAGTAACAAGGCGGCAAAGTAACAAGGCGGCAAAGTGGCAGGATGACACCCCCATCATTTTTTTGCACCCCTGCACCCCTGCAACCCTGCAACTCTGTAACCTTGCAACTTTGATCGACAATCTTCTGTCGATGTAAAAAACCTAAGACGCTATTTATAAAATAACCTCTCCCAGTGTCAATAGGGCCACCAGCATAAACAAAATCCCCAGGCTGCGCTCAAGCGTGTGTTGCGAAATTTTACTGGCCACGGATGACCCCACTTGCGCCCCAATAACTACACCCGGCACGGTGAAGATGACAAGACTAAAGACCGTGTCCAGAACCTCGCCGCCGGTTTGGAAGAACTGGAAAAGATGACCGCTTGCGGCAGACAGAGCCGTGAGCGCAACCACAAAGACACTGGTAGCCACAGAAACTTTGCTGGGAACCCGGCAGCGTTGCAACAAAAAGTAACCGTTCAACTCTCCCAGGCCGGTGGAGATAAGGCCCACAAATAATCCGCCCGTTCCGGCTATCAGGCGGCCCTCAGTACGGTTGCAGACCGTGTAACAAATCTGCTCGCCCTCTGTGGTAATCAGGCAGGTTTCAGCGCTGTCTCCGCCGTACTCTTGCTCAATTGCCTGGTCCATACGAGAAACATCTTTGTGTTCCGGCGCGTGCAGAAAACTGAGGGCTATGGCAAATAGCCCTACGCCCAGGGCTATTTTAAGAAACTCTGGTTCCACCCACCCGGCTACCCACGTCCCTACCAGCGCTGCCGGGATGGTAACAACCAGCAGACTCACCCCCAACTGATAATCAATCAAGTGTTTACGGGCGTAGGCATACAGGCCGCTGGCAAAGCCAAAAACTTCGGTGATAAGCCCGGCGCCAATGGCAACTTCAGGCGGAAGGCGCAGGGCCAGGATAAAGATTGGCGCAAGGAAGGTGGCTCCTCCTACGCCGGAGGCCATAGCTATGGTGGCAACAAGAATTGCTACGGGCAACATGTACCAGTATTCAAAGCTCATAAGTTATCCCTTATTTTTGAGTGGTTTCTTGCCAGGCTTGCAGCAACTCGGCTACGCTCCAGGCCTGGGCAATGCAGCCCCGCGCGGTAAAGGGCGGGTCGCCGTCAAAAATCTCGCTGATGCTGCCGATACCGTTGTTTTGTAGATGCCGAATTAAAGGGTACAAATAAGATTGGGCCAGACCAGGGTTATTATAGACGCGCAGGTGAGCTTTTACAAAGGGGCCAATTAGCCAACTCCAAACCGTGCCCTGGTGGTATGCGCCGTCGCGTTGATATTGATCGCCGCCATAACGGCCGGTATAGCCCGGAGTATTGGGGGCCAGGCTGCGCAGGCCATAGGGGGTTAGCAGGTGGCGGGTGCAAACATCAACTACGGCTCTGGCTTGTTCATCATTGAGGAGTTTAAAGGGGAGGGAGACGGCAAAAATTTGGTTGGGACGCAGCCTGCGGTCGTACAGCTTGCCGCCAAAGTCCGGGTCGCCTCCCGGCCCGTCAATAACGTCGCAAAGATAGCCGCCGGCTTTAAACCAAAAACGTTGCCGGAAACTGTCGGCGACAATATCGGCTTGTTTATCGTATTCTTTGGCTATTTTAAATTTACGGATTTTTCTTGATAAAACTGCCATGATGCGGAGCGCATTGAACCACAGGGCATTAACCTCAACCGGCTTGCCGATGCGCGGCGTCACTACCCAATTGCCTACTTTGGCGTCCATCCACGTTAACTGCGTGCCGGGTTCGCCGGCATACAACAGGTTATCTTTAGGATCAATATAAATGTTGAAACGGGTTCCCTGTTGGTGATAGTCGATAATGTTAACAAACGTTGGATAAAGCTCTTTGACTAATGCTGTGTTGCCGGTATGCATAATGTACTGGTAGACGGCGTGCAGATACCATAACGGGGCGTCAACCGTGTTATACTCGGGTTCCTCACCGGCATCGGGGAAGCGGTTGGGCAACATCCCCCGGTCGACAAAACGGGCGAAGGTTTGCAGGATGCTCCGCGCCACATCGGGGCGGTTGACGCTGAGCGTTAGGCCGGGCAGCGCAATCATCGTGTCTCGCCCCCAATCGCTAAACCAGGGATAGCCGGCGATGATGGTTTTGCCTTGGGGATGATCGGGCAGTGGACGATTGGAGATAAACTGGTCGGCGGCCAGAATCAGGTGTTCTATCCCGGCAGACAACCCCTCATTATCCGCAGTAGAAGTTGAGGCTTGTATCAAAGATTTCCCTTTTTTTAGCAGTTGACGCTCGTAATCCTGTCGTTCGGCGTAAGCAGAGTCTTTGTCC